>CAZMUV010000001.1:0-93131 GCA_964569345.1 uncultured Maribacter sp.
CTATTTTTAAATCTAAAAGTAAGATTGCACACATTTTAAAGGACCAAGGAGTTTCTGAAAAAAATGTACTTGCTGCAATATCAGAATTACGTAATGGCGCTAAGGTAACGTCTCAAAGTGCTGAGGAAACTTATAATTCCTTAAATAAGTATGCTAAAAATCTAAACGAATTAGCAGATAGCGGAAAATTAGACCCGGTAATAGGTAGAGATGAAGAAATTAGGCGGGTACTTCAAATCCTATCTAGAAGAACCAAGAACAATCCAATGTTGGTAGGTGAGCCTGGTGTGGGTAAAACAGCCATTGCAGAAGGTTTAGCGCATCGTATCGTACAAGGAGACATTCCCGAAAATTTAAAGAATAAGACCATATATTCATTGGATATGGGCGCCCTAATCGCAGGAGCCAAATACAAAGGAGAATTCGAAGAGCGTTTAAAGGCAGTTATCAAGGAGGTTACCAGTGCTGATGGGAATATCATCTTGTTCATAGACGAAATACATACCCTTGTAGGTGCAGGTGGTGGCCAAGGTGCCATGGATGCAGCAAACATACTCAAGCCTGCTTTAGCTAGAGGAGAACTAAGGGCTATAGGCGCAACAACCTTAGATGAGTATCAAAAATACTTTGAAAAGGATAAGGCCTTAGAAAGGAGATTTCAAAAAATTATTGTGGATGAGCCAGATACGGAGAGTGCTATTTCTATCCTTAGGGGAATAAAGGAAAAATATGAGGCACACCATAAAGTCCGTATTAAGGATGAAGCGGTAATAGCCGCAGTAGAGCTTTCACAGCGCTATATTACCAATAGATTTTTGCCAGATAAGGCTATTGATCTTATGGACGAAGCCGCTTCCAAGTTACGTATGGAAATCAACTCTAAACCAGAGGAACTAGACGTATTGGATAGGAAAATAATGCAATTGGAGATTGAGATAGAGGCCATAAAGCGAGAGAATGATAAGTCTAAACTCAAGGTACTTAATTTGGACCTTGCTAATGTAAAGGACGAACGAAATGAAATGTTCGCAAAATGGGAGAGCGAAAAAACTGTGGTGGACAATATCCAAAAGACAAAATTAGATATTGAAAATTTCAAAGCAGATGCAGAACGAGCGGAGCGTAATGGAGACTACGGAAAAGTAGCAGAAATACGATATGGTAAAATTAAGGAGGCACAGGAAAACCTTGTGAAGCTGCAGGAGGAATTGGCAGAGCAACAGGAAGCAGGAACCTTAATCAAGGAAGAGGTAACCAGTGAGGATATTGCCGAAGTAGTTGCTAAATGGACAGGTATTCCGGTAACCAAAATGCTTCAAAGCGAGCGGGAAAAACTATTGAACCTAGAAAATGTACTGCACAAACGTGTTGTGGGTCAAAATGAAGCCATACAAGCGGTATCGGATGCTATCAGAAGAAGTAGGGCCGGTTTACAGGACATGAAAAAACCTATTGGTTCCTTCTTGTTCTTGGGTACTACGGGTGTTGGAAAAACCGAGTTGGCGAAGACCTTGGCTGCGTATCTCTTTGATGATGAAAATGCCTTGACCAGAATAGATATGAGCGAGTACCAAGAACGACATTCGGTGAGTAGATTGATAGGTGCACCTCCAGGATATGTTGGGTATGATGAAGGCGGACAGTTAACGGAAGCCGTTCGCAGACGCCCCTACTCTGTTGTCCTTTTGGATGAGATTGAAAAAGCACACCCCGATACTTTTAATATCCTATTGCAGGTATTGGATGAAGGACGGCTAACAGACAATAAAGGTCGCTTAGCTGATTTTAAGAATACCATCATTATTATGACCAGTAATATGGGCAGCCATATTATCTTGGAAAAGTTTGAAAACTCAAATGATAGCATTAGTGCCGCGGAAGATGCAAGAGTTGAAGTCATGGGTCTATTGAATAAAACAATACGCCCAGAGTTCCTAAACAGGATAGATGATATCATCATGTTTACACCACTAACCAAGGAGAATATCCATGAGATTGTAAAGTTACAATTAGAAGGATTAAAAAAGATGTTGAACAAACAAAACATTACTTTAGATGCAACCGATGAAGCGATTAGTTTCTTGGCAGAGAAGGGTTATGAACCCCAATTTGGCGCTAGACCGGTAAAGAGAACCATACAAAAGGAGGTACTCAACAATATGTCTAAATCCCTTCTAAGTGGAGAAATTAAGGCGGACAGTATTATTTTATTAGATGCTTTTGACAATAAATTGGTATTTAGAAACCAGAATGATTTGGTAAGTTAAAACGTAGGTATTATAGTTTAATGTTATATGATAGAGAGCGGAGTCGATATATGTTGAACCTAAACGGTTTGATATTTTCGACTCCGTTCCTGTATTGGCAGGAATGAAAGTTTTAAGAACTTTTTTTATCAACAATTTATACCGTACAGTATAGATTTTTTATCTTCGTGTAAAATCCAGACTAATGACCACAAAAGCTAAAAAGACCACAAATTTTATCATTGAGACCGTAGCTCCTATATTTAACAAACATGGTTATATCGGAACTAGTATGAGCGATTTGACCGAGGCTACGGGTTTAACCAAAGGTGCGATTTATGGTAATTTCGAAAACAAAGAGGCCCTAGCCTTAGCGGCTTTTGAACATAATCGAAGGCTACTGGTAGATGCGATAGATGCAGTATTAGAAACACCGGGCACTGCTGTCGAAAAGCTTTTTAAGCTTATCGACTTTTATAAAAAATATGATACGTTTACATCGAAAATAGGGGGTTGTCCTATTTTGAATACCGGAATAGATGCACAACATAACAATAATTTGTTGGCTGCTGCATCAAAGGAAACAGTAAAGGAAATTGAAGGTAAAATCGCCTTGGTTTTAGAAAATGGAATAAACAAAAGAGAATTTAAGCTTCCGGTATCGCCATTGCAATTTGCAAAACAGTTGTATACGATGATTCAAGGTTCCGTGGTGATGGCAACATTATCCAGTGACCGTAAATATTTGGTAAACACGATGACCTATTTAGAAGTGCTTGTAAAAAGAGAATTCAAAAGCTAAATATAGATTCGATGCTAAGTACGTATTGTAATTTCCTGTCTCCTATTTTACTAAAATACACGTAAAAGTTGGTTACGTTTTATTCTTTTCCTGAATCCACTTACTCATATACTTGGTACTAGCCATCGTTTGATGTTGTAACAAGCTTCCTATAAAATTTTGTCTTCTATGAATTTCAAGATGGTTATGCAGTTCACTTATTTTGAAATCAAACGCATGCTCCAGCGACCCTTTATGATACCGAGAATCTAGTAAGGCATTGCCATTTCGTTGGGCATTTTCCCAATGGGTTCTATTTGAATATAAAGTAACAGCGGCAGTTACAAAGTCACTTTCCTTATCAGCAATTACTCCGTTCCAATCCAAGTCTCCATGCATACCTTCTGCACCAATGCTTGTTGTTACACTTGGTGTACCAAACTGCATGGCATGTAATAACTTTCCTTTAATCCCCGCACCAAATCTTAAAGGCGCCAGACAAACCTTCGCATTCTGTAAAACCTCGGAGACATTCTTTGCCTTTCCCAGCACATTAAATCCGCTTAAAGCATCCTTAAACTCGAGTATTTGTTGGGGTAGATAGGCACCATAAATATTCAACTTTGCGTTCGGCAACTCGCTTTTAATTTTTGGCCAAATATCCTTTTTTAAATATTTTATTGCATCTAAGTTCGGTAGGTGTTTTCCACCTCCAATGAAAACAAAATCGCTTCGTTCTTCAAAACTGGGTGTTTTAATCGGGATATCGGCCTTAGCTAGCATAAAAGGAAGATGCAAGAGGAGGCTTTCACTTATTCCTAAAGTAGTCCTGAGCAAGTTCATCTCGAAATCGGAAATTATGAGTGACATATCACATCGATAGATACTTGCGACTTCGCGTTTGGTTTTATCGTCTTGCAGCCAAATATCGACAGTAAAAGGAATATTTGTTTTAAAACACAACTCACGCACGTAACGCAGAGAATGTAAATCTTCGGTATCCAAAATACGCAGGGCATCAGGAGCATGTTCGGCGACACGCCAGCCAAATTGTTCTTCTGAAAGAAATCTATCGAACAGGACGATGTTAGGTTGTAACTCAGCTATAAAGTCATTGAAAGAATCACTATTCAAAACTACCTGCCTGGTTTTTATCCCTAACGTTAAAAGATATAAACTGTATTCATTTTCCGCAGTGGTTGCCGCAAAGGTTACCTCGTAACTGCGCGCTAAGAAGTAGTTTGCAAGCTGCAGCATCCGAACTCCCGCAGCTGTAGCGTTTGGCTCCGGCCACCCAAAACCAATGATGAGAAGTTTTTTACTATTTTTTTTAGTTTGATTGATGGTGAGTTAATTTTTTACCATTTCCTAATATCCGATTGACCTTACATTCTTGCAGCAAATTTTTTGGAAATTTTACTACGTAATTTTCGTTCGTAGTCCTCTTCCAACCATTCCTTGTAATTTTTGGTGTTGTTCATAATACAATAAGAATATTGACGAACACGATACTGTATTTCTTCTTTTAGTTTTTTGGCTAGAATACGAGCATCAAAAACATCTTCGGCATTTTCCACGCAAATTTGGGCGTGCTGCTCTATACTTCGTTCCAACACCAGTTTGGACTTTTCACCATTAGCAAAACTCTTTTTGTACTCTGCCTTAATATCAAATTCAATCTGATCGGATTTAGTAAATTCATTCCGCAATTCTTTCGGCATTTCATAAATGAATTCCCGTTCTATTTCCTCGTCGTTCTTAATATTTTCCAGATAAAAATCTGGAAAATGGAAAATTTCCTGCCAGTCTACTGCTGCGTTCCACATACCAAAACGTGCAACATTATTACCCATATCAACCACGGTAAATTCTTCCTTATGTGGTAAATAGCGCGAACCACGTCCAATCATTTGAAAATATAAAGTAAGGGAACGGGTAGCACGGTTAAGGATTATGGTTTCAACCGAGGGCTCGTCAAACCCCGTAGTAAGAATACTTACTGAGGTTAAAATTGCATCTGGAGTTTCAGAGAACCATTTTAAAATTTCTTTTCGTTCTGTGGCAGTATTCTTATTGTCTAAATGTTGAATGTTGTACCCTGCCTTTTTAAAAGTCTCATATACGTAACGAGAAGTATTTATTCCATTATTAAAAATCAATGTTTTTGTTCCCAAGGCAATCTCAGAATATGCAGATATCAATTTGCCCAACATACTATGGTTGCCATAGAGTTCATCTGAGGACTTAACTGTATAGTCTCCGTTTATTCCCAGTTTTAAACTTTGCAGACTAACATCGTAATTATACATGTTCGCCTTAGCCAGGAATTTTTTTTCGATTAGTGAACCAATACTCTCCCCAACAATCAACTTTTTATAGTTGTCCTTCATGGGAAGCTTAATATTTGAGCTTAACGGCGTTGCGGTTACGCCTATAATAGCGGCATTTTCAAAATATTTGAATAATTTCCGAAAAGAATTATAGTGCGCTTCATCAATAATGACCAAACCAATATTATTGATTTCTACCTTTTCTTCTTGCAAACGATTGTTAAGGGTTTCTACCATGGCCACAAAACACATGAACTCGTCCTGGTCCCGTAACTCCTTTACCTCGCTATTAATTATTTTATTATTTACGCCAAACCCGTGCAGCATTTTGGAAGTCTGTGCACTCAATTCTACACGATGCGTAAGAACTACTACCTTTTTTTTAGTTTTTTCGATATATCGCCTAGCAATCTCGGAAAAAACAACCGTTTTACCACCACCAGTAGGTAGTTGGTACAACAAGTTTGAACCATCTGGGTTATCCTCTAAATACTTGAAAATAGTATTAAGGTCTTCCTCTTGATAATTGTACAGGGTCTTTTCAGTAGTATCTTTTGGTGATTTCAAAAAGTTGGCACAAGTTTAAAATTGAATAAATATGCAAAAACCTTACAAAATTAGAAGATTTTTATGGGTAACCGAAATATTGGAGGGCAAAAAAGTAAGGAGCTAGGTGTTTTTGGATTCATATTTAAGGTTCAGTGATTAACGATTCAATCCGCAGGTTCGTATCGTGCATAAACTCTCAATACCCCTTTTTCCTACTTACAACATTTATCAGCTCTTTCCCATTCTGCAGATTTTCATAATTTTTAAGAATTTGGGGAATGACCGAGTTCGTATCGGATACGCTAGCATAATGTGGAGTCATGAAAATTTTTGGATGTTTCCAGAAAGTATGCGTAACTGCTAGCGGTTCTTGATGGTATACATCCAAGCAAGCGCCGGAAAGATGTCCATTATCCAATTGTGCTAGTAAATCGTCGTCTACCAAATGACCACCACGAGCGACATTTATAATATAAGCACCTTTAGGAAGTTGCTCAAACAGAACGTTGTTTAAAATTCCGGTTGTTTCTGGCGTTAATGGTAACAGGCATACCAAAAAATCTGAAGTTCTTAAAAATTTGTTTAAATCGTTGTTACCAGAAAATGTAGTGACACCTGCAATAGATTTTTCACTTCTAGACCAGCCCTGAACCTTAAAACCTGCCTGTACCAGGTCTCTGGCTGTTAGTGCACCTAATTCTCCCAAGCCCATAATACTTATAGTAACATCTGTAATTCGCCTATAGTTTTTAGGTTTCCATATTGCTTGGGTTTGTTGAACTTTATAGGTATTAAAATTTTTAAGTTCTGCGAATATAGATGCCAATACATGTTCGCTCATGTCACCCGCCAAATAAGGGTCTACTAACCTAGTGATAGGAATAGTATTCGGTATCGTTTCATCTTCAAAAATATAGTCTACCCCTGCTCCTGCTGATGCTATACATTTTAAGTTGGGATATATCGCTAAACTCCCTTCTGGATGCTTCCAGATAAGCGCCATAGTTATATCCTCTTTAGGGTGCTCCTCTAAATAGCTATATATAAGTAAATCTGGATTCGCTTTTAGGAGTGCGTTTTTCCAAAGGTCTATTTTACCATCCTGTCTAATAAGTACAATTGCCATATTAATCCAATATATCTAAGGCTCTTGAAAAATCCTCTTCAAAAGGCCAGGTTTCGTTTTGTGTATGTTCGTAAATCTTGAGTATGCGTTCCTTAAAATCGACCAGAAGTCCATGCTGTGAAATGTAAACCGTCATTTCTGAAAAGGAATTGGACATGCTTTTATAAAAACTATCTGGAACATTACGCTCCAGAGCAAAGGTTTGTGCTATTTCTAGATTAAAACACATTACATCAGCTACCAAGCTCGGCTCCATTCCCAATTTCAAAAAATGCTTTATGTATTTCTGAGCTACGGAACGCCTCGCTTTTGGACGCTTGCGTTTTACCGGAAAATACTCACTAGAAACTTTAGTCTTCGCCTCTTGCACCAATTTATCCTCTTTCGGGTTAAATATAAAGTCATAATAGGTTTTCACATCCGGAAAACGTTCATACAAATCTAGGAGCTGTAGCTTCAATTCTTCTTTAGGTAATTCTGCTACGTATTTTTTCAAGGCTCTTTTACTCATAATTTACGCTTGGTTCAAAAATAAGCTTTGCCCCGAAAAAACAAGAGGTTCCCTGTAAATAATCTTAAAAGCTCATAAAATATGTATAATTAAGTACGGTTCCTTTTGGAAAAGAGCCAATAATGATGTATTATGTTCTCTTGTAGAATTACTAACATACACACATCTATATATGAGGCAACTAAAGATTATCAAGCAGGTAACGAATCGCGAATCAAAGTCCTTGGACAAATACCTGCAAGATATTAGTAAAATAGATTTGATTACCGCAAATGAAGAAGTAGAATTAGCACAACGCATACGAAAAGGAGACCAAATTGCATTGGAAAAATTAACCACTGCTAACTTAAGGTTTGTGGTATCCGTGGCAAAACAATATCAAAATCAAGGGTTAAAACTACCCGATTTAATAAACGAAGGTAATTTAGGACTAGTAAAGGCCGCCAAGCGTTTTGATGAAACCAGGGGTTTCAAGTTCATCTCCTATGCTGTATGGTGGATACGACAATCTATTTTACAAGCATTGGCAGAGCAGTCCCGTGTGGTCCGTTTGCCTTTGAATAAAATTGGCTCTATAAATAAAATAAAAAAGACATTTTCTTATTTAGAACAAGCACATGAACGACCACCATCTGCCGAAGAAATAGCCACTGAGTTGGAAATGACAGTAAGCGAGGTAAAACAGTCTTTAAAAAATTCAGGGAGACACGTTTCTATGGATGCACCCTTACGCGAAGGAGAGGATTCAAATCTTTATGACGTATTGCGTTCCGGTGAATCACCAAGACCAGATAATCAGCTATTGCAACAATCGTTGAACACTGAAATTAATAGAGCATTGGATACCTTGTCACCTAGGGAGGCAGATGTGGTAAAACTCTATTATGGTATTGGTGACCAACAGTCTATGACTTTAGCCGAAATAGGCCAAACCTTTGATCTTACACGAGAACGCGTAAGACAAATAAGAGAAAAAGCCATTCGTAAATTAAGACATAATTCTAGAAGTAAATTATTGAAGACCTATTTAGGATAATACTTAGGTTTTTATAAACGGAAAAAGCACCTTCTTTTGGAAGGTGCTTTTTCTTTATAAATACTGAACACTAAACTAAGAATACGATAGCTTGCTAATATTGAAATCAACAAGGATGTCGTTTAAGTCTTGGATAAAATTCTGATACGAATTGTTGTCTTGGTTTTGATAGGCCATAATTAAAGATTTTGGGTTAATTAGAAAGAGGATTACATATAATCCAACTCCGCTAATTCGTTAAGGCTTAAAATTTCGTTTAAATCTTGAAGAAACACTAAATATTCCTCTCCGTAGGTGTCGTAAAGCATGGGTTTTTTATTGATTAGTAATTAGATTTGGGTAATACTCAATTACATAGTAAACATAAAAGAAACATAGGCTGTGTACAATTAATTGTGGTGTATCCCTTAATTTTTGTTGTAAACGTATAGATTAGAGTTGGTAAAATATTTCATTGGCTTGAATAGCCGTTAGTGTTGATAGTCCATAAAGGATAATCGTTGGTCAGAATCTTGGTTATCTTATCTAAAATTTAACCTGATAGGATAGTCCTGCGGTAACCGATAAAAAGAATTTACCAGAACTAAAAGCGAGTTCTTGGCGGTTTATACCAACATTCGCCTTGTATTGATTGCTATTTTTTGTCGTTGTAAACTGATATTCAAAACGTAGTCGTTGCGATTCTAAAAACAATAAAGTTTGTGCCAATAGTTCTCCGTCTACGATAAACTGATTCATTTCAGTATCAAATCCGTAGCCTAGGTTCATTCCCAAATAGTTGTTCCCATCTTTAAGATAACGCCGTACCAAAAGACTACCCGATACTCCAATCCCTTTCACTGCATCGGGCACAACAAAGGGCCTAATGGAGGCATAATAATTACCTCTGTATAATCCAAAACTACCTGTGAGAATAGTTGCTTCATCTGCTACAAAAGATAAGTATCTAAAGCCTAAGGAAGCCTCCATGGCATTGGGCAACTCTTTTACCATTTCTGCCCCTACTCTATGTTTTGGAAAAATTTCCGACGTTGAAAACCCATAATTAAAATACCCACTAAGTGATTTAGAAATTTTAGGATAGGCATCCACTTCGGCCTGTACTCCGTTAATATTAAAACGCCTATTAAAGTTGATACGTGGTAAAATAACACCCCATTTCGTTTGTTTTTTATATTCCACAGCACCATAGAACATAGGGTCCAAAACTTGATCAAACACTTCGCCCTCTGTATAGACCGTAAAAGCTTGTTTGTGTTCTTCAGCTATTTTTGTTGCTTTCAATTTGTTCTGTAAGAGTTGTGCATCTCCTATCTGCTTTACTATTTCAGCTTTGAGAGAAAGAATATCTGCATCTTCTTTTACATAGATCAATGCTTTATTGGCCAAGCCCAAGCCAATATGTAAATTACCTGCGTATTGCTCGTTTTTTATCGCACCTATCCAAACTTCCTTATTTCGTTTTTCCTTGCTGGTTATGCTATTAAATTGAGCTCTAGCTTGGTCAAATTCTTGATCCCAACTGTATGTTTTTGCCAAAAGGCATTGCACATCTGTATATTCTGGATACCGTGTAAGTACGCGTATCAAAGTGTCTCGTGCATCACTTCGGTTTCCTTCAAAAGCTAAATCCCTAGCGGTAAAGTAAGAAGCATCCGGATCTCCAGTATAAGTATACTCTTGACCGGTAACGCTAGTCAAGAAAAATAGGAGTAAAACGACTGTGGTTAGTTGAGTCAGCGTCATGGCAGGTCTAATTTAACTGTTGGATTGTCTGACATGAACTCTTGTTTGTTCGCACGTTGTATTTTCTCATTAAGTAACGCATCATTTAACTGATGCCGTTCTATCTGTTGTATAAGCGAACGTATGTCTTTCTGCGGATTAGACCAAAAATAGCTATCCATAAGCGCACAATATCCATCTGCATATTCCGGGTATTTTCTAACTACTTCTTTTAAGATCCTCACTGATTTCTCGTATTCTTCTTTCCAAGAATAGATACGGCCTTTTAAAATTTCAGTATCCGCATGGCGTGGTATTTGACTTAAGATATGTTCACATAGCAACAGCGCTCTATCCCAATCCTTGTCAAAAGCAAGCTTTCTTGCCGTTTTATAGGCATCGTCAAAATCCTTACCGTTAAAAATACTTTGCAACCAAATCGTTTCTGTTTTGGAAAATTCCTGTTTATCATTCGTTACAGAGGATAGTGCTCTAGGGATTATTTTATCGTTTTGGGTCACATATTTGTTCACTGATTTACTATAAATAAAGCGATTTTTGATAGTACTAATGGTTTCATCCGGAACCTCGTTGTCAGTAAAACTTAGTTCAGCATTTAGCTCGATTACCTCTCCATCCGTTAGGAAAAAAGAATGATGCACATAATCCTTAATATTATTTGCTCCCCTGAATAATGGAATCTCCTTATTAAAGTCATCTCCGTTCGAAATCAGTTCTCCATTCCCAAGCCAAGCTACCGTCTTTGGTGCTTTTAAGCTATATGCCCTATCCAACAATGAAATAATGGCCGGAGCGATATCTGCATGTGAGGCAAGGTTTGTTATTTTAGATGGATATTTAAGTAACGGGCTGTACATCAAAAGGGGTACTTGATAACGTTTCAACGCATTTTCCGATGGAATATTCCGATTGAGATGGCTTCCCGTAATGATATAGATGGTGTTTTTGTATTCCTTTGTTTTCTTTTCTTCATTTAGAAAGTGAGCAATAGCTTGATCTGCATAACTATAACTGGCAAACAGTTCCATATTATGTGAAATAAACCTTTGGGTCTTTTTATTGTTTGTGGAATGGCTGATTAGTTTTTCAACATTCTTTTCATATTTGTTAAAGTTAGGTATAGCATAAGGAGCCTTGGTACTTAAGGTCTTAAATACGGCTAACTGTGGCCTTTCAATCGCTGTATTATTTCCCTCCGAATAGCGTCGGAACAATGCGTCGTCTGGATAGCCCAAGGTAATTCCTGCTGCATCTGCATCTTGTAAACTATACGCTGTTCCAAAAACTGTTTTATCCAAAATTTCATCCACACCTTCTTGTACCAAAAATCGGTCATAGCTATTTAAAGCACTGTTTCCACCATAATTGAAGGAAGTTTCATATCCGTTTTGTTTTAAAATACTGAATAAGGTATGTCTGTGGGTAAAGCCCTCTACATTTGTAAAGCCAGTTTCGCCAAATGGCAAGGAACCGATAACTGTAGCTAAAGCTGCTTCGCCTTCTCCCGTATTACTTAAAAAATTTGGCCAGTATAAAGATGCTCCTGTCATTTCCTGTAAATGGGGCATAATACCGCTATAAGCGCCTTTTGCATCAATAAAGGCGGTTCCAAGTCCTTCTACAATAAGTATTTTAATATGAGGTTTTTCGGTCGTAAGATTAAAATAAGGAATCAAATCGCTATTTGTCATATACCCTCTTGCCAATGGATATTCTTCGCTACCCTCATAAGTATTTATATCAAAAACAGCAGTATACATAGCTTCTAAAAGATGTTGGGTTTTGTTTTCATTTATCGGTTTCCTATCGGAATATAAAGTCGCCAAAAACATGCTGAATAAAATAATTGTAAACGGATACATTCTACTGATTACTTTATAGAATGGTGCCGTATATCGATATAACAAATGACAGGCAAACAAAGTAACCGAAATGGCTATGAACGCATTTAGGATATTGAATTGGATATGGTCAGCACTGCTTCCAAATAGCCCATTAGCTCCCAATGGCTCATAATTCCCAATAAAATAAGTAATTAGGAGACCCTCTATAAAAAGAAGGGCAGCAAAAATAAAACGAACAACCTTAAAACCAAGATTCGATTTTTTATTTTCAAGTAGATTAAATAAAAACGCGAATATTACGGAACATACAGCAGCATAACCCAAATGATGTAAATTATTAAGGAATAGACTTTTGTTCACTACGCTGTCTAGTACACCCGTGACATAAAGCATTACATTTTGATAGACAGATAAAAGTATGAGACCCACAAAGAATGTAATGACCAGAGGAATATAATCCTTTAATGTTCTACTATTTTGCGGTATGTTATGCTTTTCTATCTGCATAATTATGTGGCTTTAGCAAATCCCTTACGTACCTGCGTACCCCACCCAGATTTTATCTTGAACAGTTTCTTATAATTACCTCGAATAGCTGCCCACACCATAAAAGGGTGATAAACAAAAGGCTCAATTATGGCACAAAGCATTAATATTAAAATATCCTTTGTCTTTTTGTACTCATTATAGGAATACACATCCCAAAGGATGGCATAAAAGGAAAACATTACCGAAAAAATATAGACGGTTGCCGTTATGGCCAAAAAGAAATCCCAGTTTAGTATCCCCAACCAATAAAAAAGGATGATGGTAAAAAACCCGAAAAACTCCAACAATGGAGCAAGCCATTCGTAAAAGAACCAATAGGGATAACTTAACATGCCCAACCTACCAAACTTAGGGTTAAAGAACATATCCTTATGTTTAAAAAGTGTTTCCAGATTACCCCTAGCCCAACGGTCGCGTTGGTTAATCAATATTTTGGGGTCTTCCGGTACTTCTGTCCAGCAAAGTGGATCGGGAATATATTCAATGGTATAAGGCAGCTTGTTCTCATGCATGTAGCGCCTCATCTTAAATACGATTTCCATATCCTCACCAACGGTATTGGTATCATAACCACCAACTGCCAAGGCAATCTCCCGATCAAAAAAACCAAAAGCACCTGAAATGATGAGCAGACTGTCAATTCTTCCCCACGCCATACGGCCTAATATAAACGAACGTGTGTATTCTAATAATTGAAACCTCGCGAGCCAATTACTAGGAAGTTTAATTTCTTCTAGTTGACCGCCTTGTATGATGCAGGAATTAGCCACTCTTATAACACCGCCAACGGCTATTACCCTTTTCTCCGAACGCTGAAAAAATGATTTTACAACATGTAAAAGTGCATCTGGGAGTAAAAGACAATCAACATCTATACAGCCTACATATTGATTAGTGGACAAGGCCATACCAGTATTTAAAGCGTCCGATTTGCCGCCGTTTTCCTTGTCTATTACCGTGAGCTTAGAAAATGCCTTATGAGGTGATTTATAAATTCCCCGTATGGTCTTTGATTTCCAATTAGGATCTATTTCCTGTTCTATTTTTATCAAATCGTAGGCAATAATCATTTTTTGAAGGGTATCGTCCTTGCTCCCATCGTTGACAACCATTACCTCGTAATTAACATATTTAAGCGACATGAGGGAACGAATATTTTCGACTATCGTAAGTCCTTCGTTATAAGCGGGAGCAACAATAGTAATGCTTGGTGCCAAAGGAGATGCCATTAGCTTTGACATATCCCCAAAACTATTTTTGTTTCTGTAATGGATAGAATTTCTAGTAGAAAAATACCCCATTCCAATAAACAAGAGAAATAGCACCAACGTAAATACAAAGAAAACGATGTTGATATATTCCAAAATGATATTGAATGCTCCGCTGCTCATTATTCTTTATCATATAGATTAGTGGACATGGCACATAAACGATCAAACATGGTGTTTCCATCTTTTTGAACTTTATGCTGATGTCTTATTTCTTTTTTCTCCTGGTCAGAGGATGTAAATTCAAAGTCTAGTTCGAATAGATTATCGGTATCGAGTAGTATAGTTGTATTCGTTTCTTTCTCTAAGATTGGGGCCTTTACAACTGCTGTTTCACCAGTAATTTCTAGCCTAGAGGTTAGCTTTTCTAGTGCTCGCTTTGCAGTTTTATGTAATATCACATGGTCGCTTAGCACCAAACTTTCCAACAATGATAATTCCTGTTCGTCACCAACTTCTGCAATTTCATCGAGTAATATGATTTTTGCTTCGGTGTCGCTTACGTCAAAAAGACTATGAAACACACTCTGCCGCTCACTTGAAATAGTAGGTTCAAAACATATCGACATATCATCTTCAATCGAAAAAGAAGCTATTAATTCTGTAATTCTTATTTTCACAGAAGCATTGTTTTCTTGCTGTAATAACATGTTTAAGTGCGATATTTCTCTGTGGTCTCCCAGTTCGAAAATATCCTCTAACAACGCCATAGTATTGAGTTTAGCGTCATCGTAAAACAAGGGTTTAGGAATATTCCATAACGCTTTCTCCATTTCATTTTCTTTTTTAATTTCGGTAATAGCTTCCTGAGATTGTGCTATATTTTCAAGTTCAAAAGCACTTGCCCAATCTATTTCCGACATGCTATCTTTTAAAGCGGTATCATTTTCAATAGTTAAAACATCGTAGATAACGGTAATATGCGACACGTACTCTGTTGCAATCGTATCTGAAAAGTCGATTTTTGGTTCTTGGGAAGGAACATTCAATCTGGGTTCTCCATTTTTTACAGGCCTTTTAGTCTCCAATACTAAATCTGAGGAAACTATTACCTCCTCGTAGGTCACTAGTATTTCATTAGTCAAACACTCCTCTGGTTTATTCTGTTCCGTAGTTTTATCCTTAACCTCAATCACTTCTTCAAACCAAACCGGCAATTCATTCTGTAACTGTATCGCTTTTTCTTCCAAAAGAAGATTACCCGTAACTATAGGAAGAAATTGCAAGTGCAATTTTTCTTCGGCAGATAAAGGAAATATTTCTTCAAAATCAACATTAAGGTTTAACAAATTCTGATATTCATTTTCTTCCTTTGACCCGTCCGTTGAGAATTTTAGTGCTAATTCAACAACACCATCTGTAACGATGGGCAGGAAAGAAATTTCCGTGGCTTCTATATTCAAGGAAAATTTGGCATCCTCCTTTGTGTCATACGATACGGTTTCTGCTGACATGGGAATGTCTTCTGAATTTAATTGCTCTTCTTGTTTTGTGCTATTCATTTCAGTTTCGGTGGTTGTTGGAGTAGCAGCATCCAGTGCTTCTGCCTGAGTTTCAAAGTTTGCAGTTGGAATTATATCTTGTGTCGGAAGCACGCCCTCTGGACGTATTGTATTTAAAGCACTTATGGCTTTTCCCTTAACGGTAAAAGCCACTTCTTTAGTTACTACATCTTCAAGAAAACCAATATCATCCTCAGTTCCCAGTTGCGAAAGTGCCTCAAGAATATACATTTTAACGGCTGTGGTACATTTCCAAAATATGGTTTTTAGCACTGGAACGGCATCGGTCACATTAAAATCCCGAATACAGAAAATCGCTTCCTTTTTAATATGATTATCCTTATGCCTAAGCAATTGAATAAGGGAAGCGCTTGCATCGTTTTGGTTGTAGTATTTAATGAGCCTGAGGGCAAATAGTACAACATGGTTATTTTTAGAGGTAAGCCAAAGTCTAAATGGTGGTGGCACATAATCTGTTTTGTTGCGCACCACATCTAGTAACTTTAATTGTTGCCACTCCGATATTTTATATCGGGTATGATCTAAGAAGTAATTAATACCTTCTTCTTTAAGGCTTACAGCAGCTATTTCTGCTTGTTTCCTTATGGTAGACCTTTTGTCATTAATGAATTTGGTTATTAAACTATAGGAATCTTTTACTTCCATTTGGGTAAGCTCAAAAATCCCCTTAGAGACTAGTTCCCAGCGCCAGCTATTCAACTTATTATAGGCATCTTTATGAAGTTCTAAATCTTGATAAACCCGAAACAGCTCGGTTCTCGTTTTACCCGTAACATCCTTTCTAAGGTCTAGAAGCACTGCAGTAAGTACTTCCCTGTCAAAACGATTCTTTATAAGTTCCCGTATTTGAATCTTTAAATCTATATAGTTTATTTTCTCTTTCTTTTCCCCGTCTTCTTCAAAAAACAAGAATTCACATATCATGGGAGAAAACACCTTTCTTTTTGCCATAATATGTTTTCCAAGTCTGGAAAGCCTATTCCTAAAAAAGAATACTGAAATAAAATATACAAATGCTAACACTACAAAAAATAGCGATAGCGCCCATAAAAGATCTATTGGGATCTTTGGGGCGCTGATTAAGGCGTTTAGCGTATATGTCTTCTTAATAAAAATCAAATATGAGTTTTGTTAACTTCTCTTGCAATTCTAACCAATAGCTCGGACGGACTTACGGGTTTAGAAATAAAGTCATTCGCGCCCAATTCAAAGGCACTTAAGACATTTTCCTCGTTCCCAGCAGATGAAATTATTATAATGGGAGTTTGGGATAATAGCTCCTTTCTAACATAATTAATGAGTTCAATACCAGAAAAATAGGGCATCATGATATCGCTTACAATGATAGCTGGCATAGTATGAGACAAATATTCTTTCACCTCTTTTCCGTCCAAAACATGGTCTACGGTATACCCGGCCTTTTCTAACCTAAAGTTTAATAAAGAGGCTAAAAGCTCATCATCATCGGCCAAAAGAATTGTTCTTTTGTTCATGTTTAGCGCTTCTTTAATTTCTTCAATTCTTTATCTATTTGGGCCTCTTTTAGCGGGTATTGCACTATAAACTGTGCAAATAGCAGCTCAATTTTTGCTAGTTCAGTATTTTTTGCGCCTTCCTCTATTCCTATAATGAGCCTTTTTAAATCATTGGTGTTCATAAGGGCCAATCCTGCCTTTATTTTATGAGACGCTTGATATATTTCTTCAAAATTTTGATTGCAAATGGCTATTTTAACTGCACCAATGAACTCATATATATTTTGTTTGAAGAGTCGTACTAGCTCTTCTAGCATTTCTATTTCACCATAACATTCCTGTAACAGTTCCCTAAGATCTACTGCTTCACTTTTTTGTTCGGTTGATATGATTGTTTCCTGTTGTAATAACTTAAGACTAGCTTGTGTAAGGTCTCGCTCTTTTTTTCTTTTTAATAGTTTGATCATCAGCTCGTTTAGGGTATATGGTTTTAATAAGAAATCGTTGATACCAGACGCATAACACTGTTCTTGGTCTTGTGCCGTAAAATCTGCGCTAAACGCAATGATAGGAACCTGGTTTAACTTGGTATCCTTTGAGGCGCGTATGCACTTGGAAATCTCGAATCCGCTCATTTCTGGCATTTTAAGATCCATAAGAACAATGTCTATTCCCTCTGTTTTTAAAAGAGTAAGACCTTCTTTAGGGTTTGCAGTCACATACGTAATACAGTTCCACTTAGTTAACTGTTCGCTAATAAGATGTTGATTAAGCTCGTTATCCTCAAAAACTAATATTTTAGTACCTCCTAAGAGTTCTCTACCCTCTTCAGTACTGATAGGTTTTGGTTTATTCTTTGGTATGTTTTGAATATTTCCTTTACGAAAGGGAATAAGAAACTTGAAGGTAGTACCTGTACCTAATATACTTGTAACCGAAATCGTACCACCTTGTTTCTCAACAATTTCTTTTACGATACTTAACCCTAGGCCAGATCCTCCATACTTTTGAAACGTATCTAATTCTGCCTGCTTATAACTTTCGAAAACATGCCCTAGTTGTTCCTTGGATATACCTATACCAGTATCCTTAACAGAAAACTGTAACATATGGACTCCCTTTTTTTGTTCGGATACGGCTACTAAAAGGCTAATCTGCCCCTTTTCAACAAATTTGATTGCATTTCCTAAAAGGTTAAGGAATATTTGCGATAACTTGGATGGATCACCAATAAGGATTTTAGGAACATCGGGAGCGATATCAATATTTAAAGTAACCGATTTATCAACGATAAGTGTTTGACATAGAAACATAACGTCCTTTATCAATCCATGCAAATTAAAGTCTACCGAATCAAAATCCTCTATGCCAGCTGTAAGTTTAGAGTATTCTAAGACTTCGTTAATTATCTCCATGAGATTATAAGAGGCCGATTGTATCGCATCTACTTTCTTAAACTGTCCTGCAGTCAGATTTTCTTCCCTAAGTAAATTGGCAAAACCAATGATACCGTTTAGGGGTGTTCTTATTTCATGGCTCACATGAGCGATCAGCTTATTATCTTGAGCAACAGTTGGCAATGAAATAATCTCATTGGCAGAAAAATCTTCTTCTAAGATTCTATCCGTCCCAAATATTTGATTGTTTAGCTGCGTTTTAAATCGATTAAAAGAGTTTTTTAATATTTTGGCATCTTTTGAGCTTAATTCTTCAAAAGAAAAACCGTTCAAGGATGTTTCCAAATCAGAAAGTTGACCAATTAAATCTTTAGTTTTTAGTTTGGACATAGGTTAATATTCCTTTTTTTCGAGAGTTTTGTTCTATAATTCGACCTAAAAATCCATTATTAGAGTGCCTTGGGCAATTAAATGTTTGCTAAGCTTCCTTTTTTGTTGTGAAAACGGTTTATTTGTAGGTCTAAAAAAAACACAAATGAAAGTAATTGGCTACATAGTTATTGCATTAACCCTATTTTCTTGTAATGAGAAAAAAACTAAAGTAATGGAAACCACAGAAGAACGCGCAAAACGAATACATGAAAACACTATCACCTTGGACACCCATGATGATATAAATACCAAGAATTTCACGGACTCGGTTAACTATACCCAACGTCTAGATACACAGATTAATCTTCCAAAGATGGAAGAGGGCGGCTTGGACGTTGCTTGGTTGATTGTGTATACGGGACAGGATTCCTTAAATACTGAAGGTTATGCGAAAGCTAAAGAAAATGCATTAGATAAATTTGCTGCTATTCGTAGGTTATGCGAGGAATACGCACCAGATAAAATGGAACTTGCCTATTCCTCTGACGATGTTCGCCGTATTGTAGCTTCTGGCAAAAAAGTAGCCATGATTGGTGTAGAAAACGCATATCCTATTGGTGAAGATATTTCTGCCTTTGAAGAGTATCATGAGTTAGGTGCGCGTTACATTTCACTTTCCCATAATGGACATAGCCAGTTTTCCGATTCCAACACTGGCGAAAAGGATTCAGTTTGGCTGCATAATGGCTTGAGTGATTTAGGAAAGGAAGCTGTTATGGAAATGAACCGACTTGGTATCATGATTGATGTTTCTCACCCTTCTAAAGTGGCCATGAAGCAAATGATAGCTATGTCTAAAGCACCAATAATTGCTTCCCACTCTTCTGCCCGTGCCTTGTGCGACCATAGTAGAAATTTGGACGATGAACAACTTATGCTCATGAAGCAAAACGGAGGTGTTGTGCAGACCGTAGCATTTAGTTCTTACTTGAATACTGAAAAACACGAGGCTAAAGCGGCCTTTATGAAAGGAATTTACGAACAAGTTGCAGATTCTCTAGGCCTTGAATGGTTTGAAAGATCCCAGTTGAGCAGCTTGACAGATGCTCAAAAAGGAGCCTTTATGGAGAATTATCCTAAGGTAGTCCTAATCGGAAAAGATATCGCCGACAAAAACTCGGATACTCCAGAAGGAGTAACGGTTTCGGATTTTATAGATCATATCGATTACATGGTAAAGCTTATCGGAATTGATCATGTTGGTATCAGTTCGGATTTTGACGGTGGTGGAGGGATTGAAGGTTGGTCGGACGCCTCCGAAACCTTTAACGTGACCTTAGAACTAGTAAAACGTGGCTATACCGAGCAAGAAATAGAACAATTATGGAGCGGTAATCTGCTTAGAGTTTTGGATGAGGTGCAAGCTGTGTCCAAAACAATGTCATAAGAATAAGGGCTAATCGCTTATTCTGCAGCTGCCAAACGGTCTTTCACGAATTCTACCTTTGTTTTTCCATGAGGCGTAGGCTTGCCGTGTTCGCCTAGGTTTACCATGATAATATTGTCAACGGTAACGATAGTTTCATGGTTTATCTTATTCCGTACTTCGCAGTTTAAGGTTAGGGATGTTTTGCCAAACTTAACGACCTCTATACCAATTTCAATGACATCACCTTGCTTTGCGGTACTCATAAAATTAATTTCCGAAATATATTTGGTGACTATTTTTGCATTTTCAAGTTGCACTATGGTGTACAAGGCGGCTTCTTCATCTATCCAAGCCAAAACCTTACCGCCAAAGAGGGTTCCATTTGAGTTCAAGTCTTCTGGTTTAACCAATTTTCTAGTATGAAATTTCATATTAATAAATTTTGATAGTTCAAAATTAGACCTAAAAACAATGTCATAATCATCTTTTTCCTATTTAGCCTGCATATTTATAAAAAAGGAAGGTATCTATAGCTGTTTGTGATTATTTAGTAATTGATCGAGCTTATTATTATCAATCTGAAATACTATAAATAAAATCGTTAAGTACAACTACCGTATGGGAAGGAGAAATTTTTTTGGTTATAAAATCTCAAAAAAATACCAATGTTTATAACCCTTTTAAAACTTCTTTCTACATAAAACAGGAACCTTAGTCGATTGGGTATCTTTATAAAAAAGCTGCAGTCATGAATGAGAGATCTTTGAAATTGTTAGAAATAAGACCTGTTATCGCAAATGCTAGAATACTACCCAACATGAGCGAACAGGAACATTTTCAGAACCAAACCTTACGCCCTATCCTTAAATTACAGAACGATTTATTATTGGCATCCTTCCAAAACTATATTATAAAGGCTAAAAATCGGTTCCATGAACTTAAGAAAGAAGCGCGGATAGATTACATAGCGAATGCAGTACAAAAGGATATAAAATATCGAAACTCCTTAAAAGGTATGATTTTAGGACAATTTACCTTAGAAGAATACGAAGACTATAGGAAGAACTCCTCAGCCTTAAACAAAAGAATGATGAGCATGGCTGTAAAGCGCCTACAAGATCAAGTACAGTTCTTCGAGGAAGCTGCCTTACTCCAATAACGATTCACCGTTCAGATTTGTAATAAGGACGTTACTCATTAAATCAAAATAGGGACGAATTTCCCTAAAAGCAGCATCAATGGTTTGCGCAAAATTAGGTGCGGTTACCTCTGCATCTGTAAAATTTTTGACGAAAATGAATTGTTTCTTTCGTATGAGGTCAATATTAGGGTCTTCTTTATCAAAACCTTTAGGAGCCGTTTTTAGTTCCTCGCCTGCCAATTCTCCCCAAACACTATTAAAATCTTTATCATTTAGCATATCACGAAAATCCGAAGCATCTACCTCCCATTCTTTTCGTATTCTAAAGAGATCTTCTTTTTCTGGATTCCAAAATCCGGTAGCAATAAAACTACCTTTGGGTTGTATGTGTATGTAATAACCGCCCCTGCGTGTCATACCGGCACGGGACATAGAACCTGAAAAATTATATTTGTATGGTGTCTTATCCTTAGAAAAACGCACATCCCTATAAATACGAAAAACCTTCAATTTTTCTATTTCATCATGTGTTCGCATGAGTTCCGTTACCTGATTTAAAAAGACTTTTACTTCTGATTCATGGGTCTTAAAGGTTTTTTTATGCTCAGTAAACCAATCTCGATTATTATTCTTTTTAAGTTCCTTTAAAAAATTTAAAGTACTCTTGGTAATTGTAGGGTGTAACATACGACTTAGGTCTTGTTATTTTAAGCTAAAGTTAACCATTTGCTACCAAGCACTTTTGATTTATTGGTTAATTTTGAGCCCTAAGCCAATACTATGGAACATAGATCTATAATCGAAAAAATCAACGAACATAAGAAGCAACCAAATCTAAGGTTTCGTTTAAAAAAACAAACAGAAACCTTTACAGATACCCTTTTTTATACACTGTTCGACATTGAAACACCAGTTGCAGAGAATCTCAAGATATTAGAAAAACAGTTTGATGAATTGGTAGACCTTGCTTGTTGGGAGAGCGAAAAACCTTGTAAAAAAGTATGGGAGAATTATGTGGAAAAGCTGCCTCAAATTTTAGAAAAGTTAAACATGGATGCCGAGGAAACGGTCAATTGTGACCCCGCTTCCCTATCAATAGAGGAAGTATATATGGCCTATCCCGGTTTTTATGCCATAGCTATTTACAGACTGGCACACGAACTGTATGCTATTGGCTTTCCCTTGGTTCCAAGATTAATGACCGAATACGCCCATAGGCAAACTGGCGTAGATATAAATCCAGGCGCGCAAATTGGCAATTCGTTTCACATAGATCATGGTACAGGTGTCGTTATTGGCGAAACGGCAATCATTAAAGACCACGTAAAACTATATCAAGGAGTTACACTTGGCGGACTTTTTGTTGCAAAGCACCTCCAAAAGACCAAGCGTCATCCTACTATAGAGGAGAATGTTACCATTTATGCTAATGCTACTATTTTGGGTGGTAATACCGTTATTGGGGCGCATAGCATCATTGGGGGAAATGCCTGGCTAACAGCCTCTGTTCCTCCCCATTCTACTGTCTTTCATACCCCGGAGATAAAAATCAAAACCCTTTCCAATGTCTAAAACTCTAATTGAGCTTATTGGAAACACACCCTTGGTCGCCTCCCGTGTTTTAAATACTAATCCGAATGTCACCTTACTTTTTAAAATGGAGGGACATAATCCAGGGGGTAGCGTGAAAGACCGTGCAGCGCTGAACATGATTAAAAGTGGACTCGAAAGTGGTAGCATAAAAACAAGCGATAAGCTCATTGAAGCCACTAGCGGAAACACCGGAATTGCCCTTGCGATGATTGCCGGTATTTACAATTTAGATATGGAATTGGTAATGCCAGAAAACTCCACCAAAGAACGCGTGCAAACGATGCGCGCTTATGGTGCAAAAGTCACACTTACGGCTGCTGATGTAGGTATTGAGGGTGCTAGAGATTATGCAGAAGCTAAAGTGAAAAACGATGGATACGTTTTAGTGAACCAGTTTGCTAATCCTGATAATTGGAAAGCGCACTATAAAACTACAGGACCTGAAATTTGGAGGGATACTCAGGGTAGCGTAACTCATTTTATAAGCTCCATGGGCACAACGGGCACGATTATGGGTACTTCTACATATCTAAAGGAGCAAAATTCTAAAATACAAATTGTGGGTGTACAACCTACCGATGGTTCCAAGATTCCAGGTATTCGTAAGTGGCCACAAGCATATCTTCCTAAAATATTCGATGCTAAAAAAGTAGACCGCGTTATGGAAGTCAGCGAAGCGGATGCCCGTGCCATGGCCAAGCGCTTAGCAAAAGAAGAAGGTATTTTCTCAGGAATGAGCAGTGGTGGCGCTACTACAGTAGCGTTGCGCTTGGCAGAAAACTTGGACAAAGGTGTAATCGTCTCAATTATATGCGATAGAGGTGATCGGTATTTATCTTCGGATTTGTTTGATTGATAGTTTCTGTTGATTGGATTTATTAGTTAAAGTAAGGCTTAGATTTTAAAATAGTAAAGAAAACAAATGATTCACTTAATAGTTGGAAACACAGGCTCAGGAAAAACAACCTATGCCAACGAATTAAAAGAAAAAATCAAAGGAGTTCTATTTTCTATCGATACTTGGAACAACACCTTATTTCTTCCGGATAAAAAGCCCGCAGACGGGTTGCAATGGTTTCTAGAGCGAATAGACCGTTCAGAAACGATTATAATGCATCTGACACAGCAACTAGAAACCGCCAAGACAGATGCGATACTCGATTTGGGCTTGTCAAAATTTGAGCATCGGGAGAAGTTTAGAAAATTTGCTACAAGGCATAACTATCCAATAACACTGCACTTTTTAGATGTATCGAAACAAACACGATGGAAAAGGATACAACAAAGAAATGACGAGAAAGGAGCTACATTTGAGTTTGTAGTAAGCAAGGACAATTTTGATTTTATGGAAACTTGGTTCGAAAAACCAAGTGATAATGAAATGATAGGTGGTACTGTTATTTTGTAACACGCATTAAGACATACCCTTTTAGTGAAACTAGCTAGCGTCTTGATATAGGGGTTGTTTTTGTTCCAACTATAAATATTGATTTAACAGTTAAAAACCGGTTTTAACTGTTAAATCAAATGGTTATTATACACCGCATTCAAAGTGCAAAAAACGTGACTTTCGGATTCGTATTAAAAACGCTCAGTTTTACGGGTAATTTACTCAGTAAAACACATTTTTATTTCCTCATGGGTAATTTAATTTGCGATGGATATACCTTAGAATGGTGAATTTTGTTCGTCGCTACCACGCCCTCGGCTTCATCGTAATTGTTGCCACCTGTATTTAAGTTCCTCGCGAATCTTGGGAAATTACTACTCGAAACTTCAATGCGAATACGATGTCCCTTTTCAAAATAGTTACTGGTAGCCATGGGTGTCAAATCCACCTGGTAGACCTTTCCGTCCTCCATAAAGACCTCTTTTTCATACCCCTCACGGTACCTTACACGTTGTATAGTTTCATCCAAATTATAGGCACGCCCATCAGGATACACATCTATTATTTTAATGGTAACATCAGTATCCTTTGCATCTGAAGAAAGAAATAAAGTCGACTCAATAAATCCAGTAATTTCGACACCTTCTTTAAGTTCATCCGTAGTGTAAACTAAAATATCATCACGCTCTTCCATGACCTGTTGGTCAAAAGCACCTCCTTTTACAGCATTTCCTGTACAACAAACGTTACCACCGTAGGAGGTAACTGGGTTCATAGGATCGTAGATAATGGTATCCGGTTTATCTTTGGAAGGTTTTTTTGTAGAAAGTATTCCGCTCCCATTTAGCGTATTAGCGTTACCGTCACTATTTAAATAGTAGGTGGTCATCTTGCTATCTTTTGGGGGCCATTGTTCGGCAGATTGCCATTTGTTGCTACCCATAGTATAATACTGTACGCGAGGCGTTTTTTCCTTAAAATCATTAGTTTCCCCTTTCAGCCATAAATCCCACCAAGCATATATCTGCTCGTCATAATTTAAGCGGGCATCTCCCACGCTTCGTTCCCCTACAATAGTATTTTCCGTAGCCCTTGTATAAGCGCAATGCAGTGTAGGTGCAATCACCAAATACTGATTGTCCCGTACTTCGGAATCTTTGGCATTATTGTGCACATGGTTAAAAAGGCTCAGATTTGGTGTGATACTCACATCATACCATGAAGCAAACCAGAAACTTGGCTTAGAAATCTCCATATCGTCATGGTAAATTCCGCCAGTAAACCAATCTGGGTCATTGGGCTTGCGACGCACCATCTTGTCAAAGACTTCTTTTTTTCCATTGATGTTCTTCAACATATCCTGAATAGGTAAATGTTTTAAGGCTTCGGCCATATCTATAGGAGGGTTCTCAGGTGCTAGGTCATAAAACCTAGAAATACGAATCAAATCCTCTTGTGTTGCACCTTCCGGTATTCTTGGCTTAAATTTGTCGTGCTCTACCCCATACAACCAAGAAAAAAACAAGAGTTGTTCTGCTCCGCCCCTGTACCAGTTTCCTTGCTCCATAATATCACCTACCCTACCTACACCTGCTCCAAAGCCTTGTGGCACCATAGCGGCATGCGATGTATGGTCCAAGGCAGCGACGGCCATTTGCCATTCTGCAGTACTAGAACATCCGTAGGTTCCTATTTTTCCATTAGACCAGGGCTGATTTTTCATCCAACTAAAAGCATCGTAACCATCCGTAAGTGGAACACCTAAAATATCCCACTCCCCTTCTGAGAAATAACGTCCGCGCTCATTCTGTACTACGTAGGCATAGCCCCGTTTTACAGCTTCGTAAGCTCTTTGGACAGTTCTTGTTTTTTGCTCTCCATCTCCCCAAGAATTAAAATTATAAGGGGTTCTTGAAAAAATTATCGGTACTTTCTCATCTGTTTTTGGTCTATAAATATCTGTTGCCAAACGGATACCATCGCGCATGGGCATCATGACTTTTTGATCGATAATGGCAATCTCCTCCATTCTTTCAAGAATGTTAGTATCTTCTTGGGCATTTATTAGTGCACTGAATACCAAAAGACAAAGGGATAGGTAGCTATTTTTCATAAGGTGTCTGTTTTAGTCTGTCCTAAAAATAGGCAAAAATGTAGATATTTTGACTTTAATTTATCGTTTCAGATATACTTCGTTTCTGTATTCTTAGCCAATCAAGCCATTTAATAGAGGAAAAAAGGGAAGAATAAACTTATCCTAGAAAAACAAATTTTAAGAATCATGTGAATTATAACTAAAGTACATCAACTAATAACCCTCAATAGCATACTTGAGACTAAAATTGGTGGTAATTGCTTTACATCGCCACTAGCGTAGTATCTTTGTACAATATAATCGGATTATTATAACAGCAATAAACCAATGGTTACCAGCTATGCCTTTTAAAAAATTACATCCCGAACTGCGTGAAGCATTGGAACGTTTAAATATTACAGAACCTACTTCCTTTCAAAAAAAGGCTATTCCCATGGTAAAAAGTGGCATAAATACTTATTGCATCGCAGGAAAGGACGGTGGAAAAACAACCAGCTTAATACTTACTACCTTACAGAAAATAAGTTTTAAGGCTGAAGGTAACGCACCAAGAGCAGTTGTAATCGTAGAGAATAAAACGAAAGCACTGGAGTTATATGAGGCTTTTTTAGCGTTCACTAAATATAGCAACATAAGAGTGTATGTTGGGTATGAAGAACTTCATATCGATATCCAAAAATCAGAAATATTCGAAGGAGTAGATGTTCTCATTTCAACTCCGAAGACCATGAACAAATTATTTCTATTGAATGGTGTAAGCACGTCACAATTGAAAATTTTCAGCGTAGATGATGCGGATTTTTTAACTCAAAAATCGGATGGAAGCGCTTTAATTTCAATAACACAAAGTATTCTAAAATGTCAGTATGTACTCTACGCAGAAAAATTACATCCCAAATTAGAGCGCTTTGAGTCTTACTTTATGGAACGTGCAAAAATTGTGACCGATTAAACCAATAGCTAAGGTTTCTTTTAAACATTCTAGAAATAGAGTTCCTTACCTATTACGGTCTTGGGCTTTATTGTGTGTTAACATAATTCATTCGGAATATATCTAGATCTAAATTTAGTTTAGATGCATATCCTACTCCTAAGTTACTACCTTACCACCGTTTTTTTACTCCGAAATACATAAGAAATTTGACCGAAAAACTATCTTCGCGGCCATGTGGATGTATTTGGGCCTTTTGGCAGCACTATTCTTGGGATTACATAATTTATGTAAAAAACATGCCGTACACGGAAACGAGGTCTTTCCAGTACTTCTTGGGACTATTTCTTCAGGCTTTCTTCTACTTCTACCCCTATTTTTTGGCTCTTATTATTCGCCTGAATATATGGATTCCATCGGGCTTACAATTACCCGAATACCATGGTCGCACCATGGTTTTATTTTCATTAAGTCAATGCTAATGGCAGGTTCTTGGGTGCTGGCTTACCAAGCCTTGAAACATTTACCTATTACCATTGTTACACCCATACGCTCTGCTGGTCCGTTTTTTACGTTTATTGGGGCTATTTTCATTTACCATGAGCGGCCAACAGGTTGGCAATGGGTTGGTTTTTTCTTAATTATCTTCTCGGTATTTCTTTATTCCCGTATCGGTAAAAAGGAGGGTATTAATTTTAAGAACAACAAATGGATTTTTGCAATCATTGGAGCGACATTCTTAGGTGCTTCGAGCGGACTATATGACAAATTCCTGATTCAAACCCTACAGCTAAACCCACAAACCTTACAATTCTGGTTTTGCTGGTACACAGTCCTCATCTTAACGGTACTATTGACAATTACCTGGTTCCCTTATGCTGAAAAACGAAAAGCTTTTATTTGGAGGTGGTCCATTCCTGCAGTGGGTATACTGCTAGTGTTTGCAGATTACTTTTATTTTAAAGCACTACAAGACCCAGATGCCCTTATCATGTTACTATCTGCCATTAAAAGGAGTCAGATACTTATTGCCGTTGTTATTGGTGGCTTCATTTTTAAGGAACAGAACAAACGTAAAAAACTTTTGCCTTTAGCGGGAATTATGCTTGGGGTGGCATTGATTCTTTATAGCAATAGCTAATTAAGTGGTACGGCATAAACATAATAATTAGTATTTGGTTTAAATCCCCAATAGTGCAAAAGCACCTTTTACCAAAAACTCCGTATCCATACCAAAGCCATTTTCTGATTCAATGACTAGATACTCGGTTCCATTGGCTTTGATGCTTACTTCTTGGCTACGAAAATAAAAGGTCTCTCCTTCCTTTTTTTCCAATACCAATACATAAGGTACTTCTTCTATGAATACGACAGCTTGACTCGGTATCGCGTTTTCAGACTTGGAACTGGTGATAATATCAGCAGTTACGAACATACCTGTGAGGAAATTATTTTTCGATTCGTCCTTCAGATGTCCGTGCACTTTTATAGTTCTGTTTTCCTCCATGACAGCACCCACCAAGTAAACGTTGGCCTTAAAGATTTCTTCGGAAGCTTCAGGAATCTTAAAATCAATTTCTTGTCCTTTTTTAACTGCCATGATATCCTTTTCAAAAACGGAGAGCTCTAGGTGCACATGCTCATTGTCTATAATCTCTAAAATAGAGGTAGCTGGGGAAACATAGCTCCCTTTGGTCACATTCACCTTGGTAATGCTACCAGAGATAGGTGCAAAAATCGTTACGATTGAGCTTATGGTTCCTTCTGCCACTTTTGTAGGCGAAATATGCAGCATTTGTAGCTGTCTCTCAAATCCTGTATGTCTTGCCACAGCAGACTTAAATGCACTCTCTGCCATTAGAAAACTTTTTTGGGAGGTAATGTTTTCATCTCGCATCGTTTTTTGGCGATTGTATTCCGCTTTTAAATAGGTCAATTGTTGATGCACTTCCATATACTCTTGCTGCAGGGTCACAAATTCAGGATTTTCGATAGTGACCAAGGCCTGCCCTTGTTTTACAACATCTCCTTCCAATAAGGGTGTTGTTTTTATATAACCGCCCATAGTTGCGCTAACCACTGCTCTATTTTCTGGCGGTACGTCTAATATCCCGTTCACAGTTACTGTAACAGGAAATTGCTTTTCTTCCAACATACCAAGTTGCATGTTGTTGGTGTTAAACTGTATTGCGGTTACTTGAATAAGCCCCTCATCCAATTCTTGATTTTGAGATTCTGATGACTGGGTTTTGTCTCCACAGGCACATAAAAAAGGGATAAGACTTAGATAAACTAGTTTTGATATAGAGCGTTTCATAATGCAATTTTTATAAAGTTAGGTAGTTGATGGCAATGGCCGTCTGATTGTATAGTTGGAGCTTATCTAAGTAATCTAACGTTATTTCGTAAGCACTTTCTAAACTTTGGATGTACTGATAAAAAGTGATTTCTCCGTTCTTAAAACTACTATGTGCCGTTTTTAAGATTTCTTCGGATAATGTAGCACCTTCATTTTCATAATAATCCAACGTTTCCTGTAATTGAGAAAGTTCCGTTTGCAAGGTGTAAGACTTTGCATGGAGCTGAACAGTGTACTCTTTAGATTCGGCAACAGCGATATCGGTTGCGAAACCGGCTGCTTTTATTCGTGAAGATGTACCTCCAAAAAGCAATGGAATCTTAAGTCCTACTTGATAGCCGGACAATCGTTCGTTGGTAGTGTTAGTGGTACCCTGAAAGTACTCCACTCCAATATCAGGTAACAACTGCTGTTTTTCAAAGCGTTTTTCTGCTTCGGATACTGCTATCTGATTCTGATAATAGTCCATTTCCGGAGTATTTTCGATTACCATATTGACTAGCGGTATTTTTAATATCGGCTCGTCCGCTATAGATATACTATCCTCCGACTGTACAGTCTTTAGTAAATTGATATAGGACATTTCTACCTCTTTCTTAGTTGCGCTATAGGCTATATGTATTTGTTTTTGTTTGGATGCTGCCGTAATCTTCTCTAGGTAATTGGTTTCTCCCAACTCAAAGCGTCTGGCGGCTACCATGGCAAAATTGGCATAGATACTGTCTAACATTTTATATACGCGTTCTTTTTCCCTAGCCACTTGAAAATTATAGTATGCCGAAGTAAGTCTTCTTTCCAATCCTTTTTTCTGAATCTCAAATGTGTTTTCAGCACGATTAAGTTTAGCCTTGTTCAATTTCCTCTCAGAAAAATAAACCGTAGGAAAACGAAAATCCTGCTGAACCCCGAACACGCGTAAAGGGGCGTCACTTAAGGTAAGGTTGTTCTCATCAAAATGATAATACACTTGGGTTTTATCAAAACTATAGGCACTTTGAACCATAGCGTCAGATTGGTCTACTTGCAAACTGCTAGAGATTAATCCCGCATTAGTTTCCAAGGCCAAAGGAATAAGATCCTGTAGGTTTTTAGAACCCTCTTGAGCCATGCTAGATGTAGCGTTTAGGAATCCCACTAAAGCGAAAACCATAATCGGAAGTTTTACTCTATTTTTTTGCTCCTCTTTTTTCCTATTCAAATAGGTATATAAAACAGGAAGTACCACCAAGGTAAGTATGGTCGCACTAATCAAGCCGCCAATAACCACTGTTGCCAGTGGACGTTGCACTTCGGCTCCTGCATTGGTAGAAATCGCCATGGGTAGAAATCCTAGTGCCGCAGCTGATGCCGTTAACAATACCGCTCTTAAACGATCTTTTGTCCCTTGTTTCACCAATGCTTCTATAGTCCCGGTATGCTTTTCTTTTAGTTCCTTAAAATGTTCTATGAGGACGATACCGTTGAGCACAGCGATACCGAACAGCGCGATAAACCCAACCCCTGCCGAAATACTAAATGGCATATCCCGAATCCATAAGAGAAACACGCCGCCGACGGCCGACAAGGGAATGGCAGAATAAATCATTAATGCTTCGCTAATGGATGAAAAGGCGAAATACAAGAGCACAAATATGAGGATTAAGGCGATAGGAACAGCTACCAGCAAGCGCGACTTCGCACTTTCTAAATTTTCAAACTGCCCACCATAGGTGATACTATACCCAACCGGCAACTTCACATGTTGCTCTATGAGACCCTGCACATCCTCTACAACCGATTGCAGGTCGCGTCCCCGAACATTGACACCAACTACTATCCTTCTTCTGGTATCGTCTCTAGAAATTTTGGCAGCGCCTGTTTCATATGCTATGGTGGCTAATTCTGACAGCGGTACCTTTCCTCCATCAGGTAAATCAATATAAAGTTGTTTTAGGTTTTCAATATCTTTTCGTTTTGTTTTATCCAGTCTTACAACGAGATCAAACCGTTTCTCCCCTTCAAAGACGCTTCCCGCAGCTTTTCCGGCAAAGCTCAAGGAAACCATATCATTAAGTTCTTGAATATTTAGACCATATCTTGCAATTTTAGCTCGATCATACTTTACATTCATTTCAGGTAATCCATCTACTTTTTCAACCGAGATATCTGCCGCACCAGGAACATTAACTATCAACTCTCCTATCTCATTTCCCTTTTTAGCTAAGACGGATAGATTTTCGCCAAAAATTTTAATAGCAATATCAGCACGTACGCCCGTAATCAGCTCATTAAAACGCATTTCTATAGGTTGGGTAAATTCTACCTCCATTCCTGGAATCACGGCTAAAGCTTCTTTGAACTTATCCGCAAGTTCATCTTTTGTGCTTGCTGATGTCCATTCACTTTTTGGTTTTAAAGTAATAATGACATCACTTTCTTCCATGGACATCGGATCTGTTGGTACTTCGGCGGCTCCAATTCTTGTAACCACTTGCTTTACCTCCGGAAAATCCCGTAAAAGAATATTCTCTATTTGAGTCGTAATTTCAACTGTATTGCTCAATGAAGTACCTGTTTTTAATACAGGTTGAATTACAAAGTCGCCTTCGTCTAATGTAGGGACGAATTCCGCTCCCATAGAAGCATACAAATAGATTGATAATGAAAGTAATACAACGGCGATAGTCAATACTAGCTTTTTGCTCCTTAAAGCCCAATCAATAACAGGTTCATAGCTATTGTTTATCCATTTCATAAGTCGTGCCGATATATTCTTGTCGGTAATTTTGGAAGGTCGTAAAAATAAGGAGGCAGCAACAGGAACATAGGTAAAGCAGAATAACATGGCTCCAATAAGTGCAAAACTAAAAGTAAGCGCCATAGGTTTGAACATTTTTCCTTCTACCCCGGTTAAAGAAAGTATAGGAATAAATACGATCAAAATAATCAGCTGACCGAAGATGGCGGAATTCATCATTTTAGATGCTCCAGAAAACACTATTGTATCTTTTAATTTTTGCCGTTCGATTTTGTTTAAGGCTACCATCTCATCTTGCTGTTGCGTAATCTTAAAAGCTATGAACTCCACAATAATGACTGCTCCATCTATGATGATACCAAAATCAATGGCTCCAAGGCTCATTAAGTTGGCGTCCACACCAAAAATATACATGAGCGAAAGGGCAAAAAGCAGGCACAAAGGAATAACAGAGGCTACCACCAATCCTGAGCGGAAATTACCCAAAAGCAAAACGACCACAAAAATAACAATCAAACAGCCTAAAATCAGATTCTCGGAAACGGTAAAGGTCGTTTTTGAAATCAACTCGCTGCGATCTAAAAATGCATTTATAAAGACCCCTTCCGGTAAGGATTTCGAAATTTCCGAAACCCTTACTTTAACAGCATCTATTACCTTTTTGGAATTGGCATCCTTTAGCATCATTACCTGTCCAAGTACCTTTTCGCCTTCTCCGTTACCGGTAATGGCACCGAACCGAATGGCACTTCCAAAACCTACCTCGGCAACATCTTTAATATAGATAGGAACCCCATTTCTATTAGCCACCACAACGGCTTCGATATCTTTAAGCGAGGAAATCAAACCTTCGCCACGTATAAAATAAGCCTGATTTACCTTCTCTATATATCCGCCACCGGATACACTATTGTTTTGTTTCAAAGCTTTGAAAACAGCTTGTGCCGTAATATCCATAGCATTGAGCTTTTCCGTATTTATTGCGACTTCATATTGTTTTAAAAATCCACCCCAAGTATTTACTTCTACCACGCCAGGAATTCCGGACAGCTGCCGTTTTACAATCCAATCCTGTATCGTTCGCAAGTCTTCTGCGTTGTACTGGTCTTTATACTCAGGTTCAACATCAAGAATATACTGGTATATTTCGCCCAAGCCTGTGGTAATAGGCCCCATCTCCGGTGTGCCAAATCCTTCCGGAATCTTTTCACTGGCAGATTTAATTTTTTCGGCAATCAATTGTCTAGGTAGGTAGGTACCCATATCGTCCTCGAAAACAATGGTAACCACCGACAGTCCAAATTTAGAGATAGACCTAATCTCTTTAACACCAGGAAGATTGGCCATTTCCAATTCCACAGGATAAGTAATAAACTGTTCCATATCTTCAGTGGCAAGATTTCTAGACGTAGTGATGACCTGAACCTGATTATTGGTAACATCAGGTACTGCACCAATAGGAATCTGAGATAAGGAATATAAGCCAAAACCGATAATAAAAATGGTGAACAAGAGTACTAGAAACTTGTTCCGTAAACTGAAATTAATAATATAGGATAACATAATTGCATATAATAATCAATGTGAACCGCACTAGACCTATAAATGGTCCAGTACTAAATAATGAATGTTCGTATGGGTATTATGCTAATCGTGGAGGCTGAAGTATGCCGTCTGAATGAAGGGAAGACAATGGTGCCTTATAATAAAAATTGAAAGTTCTAAATTCTGGAAAATCAAGGGTATTTAATTCTGGTATATCTGTCCCTAATGTAAAATCCATCACGGACATGGTATGGGATTGATGCTGAAAAGGTAATTTCTCATGGTCTTCCTTCTCCTCTTGATGTTCTTGCTCGTGCGCAGCCTTTAGCTCCCCATAATGCTTAGAGATAAACACTAAAACATTATCGCCATACTGCGCGCTGTGAAATTGTGCGTGGGTAATGAACTCGTCTATTTGAACCAAATCATCTGCATGCATCCCCAGGCTTTGTAGCAGGATTACAGTGGATAATAGGATAGAAAATACCTTGTTCATATCTTCAAAGTTAAAAAAAATTGATGAAGTAAAATAAATAGGGTTTAAAAATTCATCCAGACCACTAATCCAATAGGTAGTAAAGTAGAATTTTGCATCACATCAAAGCAAAGTGTTGAAACACGGGAATATAATCTTGAGTAGCTCAAACTATCTATTTACAATACTATAAACCTGTTTTCACTAGATTGTAATCAATATAAAATCAAACCCCTAAAATCCTTTATTTAGATTAAAAATCGATTACAACACCAATACCTGGAATGACTGATCCTGCTTCCTGTTCTATAATCGCTAGAGTTCTAGGTTGCACAATCATACCACTCGCATCTCGATTTAAACCATAGTCTGGTGGACTAGGATTGTTTTGCCCCAAGATATTTTGTGCTTCAATAAATAGGTTTAGAGCGAACTTTTCAAAGTTCCATTTTTTATCCAATCGGACATCCAAGGAACTAAAAATATCCAGTTTATCTTCGCCTAAGCGATCATAATCTAGAACTACTTCCGGATAGTTTGCTAAAGTAGCATCTAAATCAGCCGGCACAAAAGGTGTGCGGCCCGCAAAACGATAACGTGAACTCAATTCCCAATTACGATTGAATTTATATCCACCTACGAAAGAAACCAAGTGCCTGCTATCCCATACAGATGGAATATAATTATTGGTATCAAAACCGGTAAACTCGCTGTAAAACCAAGTGTAGGCGAATATTCCATAAAAATTATTGGACAATTTTTGCTGAAACTGTAGCTCAGCTCCATAACTACGACCCTTCCCTACGGTTTCGATAGGTTCGCTACCCAATACTTCAAAACCACCACCTTTATTGGCCAAGGAAACACCGTCCCTAACCGATACTGGATAATCGTCATATCGCTTATAGAACCCCTCTACAGAAATACTAGATGAAGGTGTGAAATAGTGTTGCAGCCCCAATACAAAATGGTCGCTCAAAGTGTATTCCACATTTCGATTGATCAACTCATCAGCATTATTTCTGAAACCCAAAATTGTATATGGCGGAATCTTAAAGTAACGGCCTACGGAACCGTTTACCCTCCAATCGGGGGCAAATTCATAAGAGGCTGACATCCTAGGCGAAAAAGTACTCAACAAGCTTTCATTCTGTGTAAATGTGTCATCATCCATTCGAAAACCAAAGGATAAGTCTAGCTTATCGTTCAAAAACGATTGTGTGACATTGGCAAAAAAACCATACTTTACAAAATCTATTTCCGTGTTAAAGACAAGGTTATTTCTAATATCGTTTGTGGCATTGCTGTAATCGGAATGCTGCACATTTAGACCCGTGCTCAATTTCCATCCATCATAAAACTGAGTTAATTCATAGCGTAGTTTGGTTTCGGATTCACGCGCATCATTACCAAAGATGACACCTGTTTCATTTACAGGGTCAGAATATCGTGTAAAATCGTTGGAGAGTGTATTGTTACTCAATGTTGTAAGCATAAAGCCGTTTCCTTCCTTAAATCGGTTACGCCATGTAACACCCATAGTATTTGTGCGCTGCTTAATAAAAGGGGTTTGCTCTACCTGCGCCTGTTGTTCTTCGTCAAATTCTTCTGGTGGACTAACAGAAAAGTCGTCAATGGAGCCGACACCTAAAAATGTTAAAGTATTGTAATCGTCCAACTCATGATTCACTTTATACTGGTAATCCCAATAGTCGGGTCGTATGGGTAATCCGATAGCTTGAAAAAGAAATTGAAGGTAACTCCTTCGAACAGATGCCAAAAATGTAGTCTTCGAAACTTCTCCTTCTTTCTTGAACAAAGGTCCCTCCAAGGTTAATGCTGCCTCACTGGCACTTAATCTAAAGTTACCCGCAAAATTTCTGGCGTTCCCGTTACGTTGTTGAAATTGTAATACACCAGAGAGTGGATTATCATACCGCGCATTAAAAGCCGAAGTAGAAAGTGTAACATTGTCAATAAAGGATACGTTAATAAGGCCCACCGGACCACCTGCACTGCCTTGTGTGGCAAAGTGGTTGATGTTAGGTATCTCCATCCCATCTAGATAGTAGACGGTTTCATTAGGCGCACCACCACGGATAATTAAATCGTTCCGAAACCCGCCTATAGATGGAGAAACACCGGGTAGGGTCTGTGCTACTTGTACCACATCGTTATTACTTCCGGGATAGGTAGCAATCTCAACAGCCGATAAGGTTTGGGTTGACAAAGGGGTCTCTTTAGGCCTAGTAATGACATTCGCGTTGGAAAGCACTACCTCGTCTAATTGTTCTGCTACCTCTTCCAGTCTAAAATTATAATTCGGCGTACCCTTGGAACGTACAATAATATTAAATTGTGTTTGTGAACCATATCCCAAGTAACTGGCTATCAAATTATAAGAACCTGGAGCTACTCCCCTAATTTCATAGTTACCATCAAAATCGGTTTGGGCTCCCAACGCGGTTCCTTCCAAAAAAACGGAGGCACCTCCAATAGGTTCGCCTAAATTATCTTTAACATTACCATAAAGGGATACACTTACTTGGGCACTCGTATTTGCAACTAGTAATAATAATCCGATAAAAAGTAGAGATTTTATGCTTCCGTACATGATTTTGTTTAATTTTTTTAAACTTATACAGAACAAAAATAAATACTTCTAAGACTAAAACGGCTATCATGAGGTGTTAAATATATTCCAATAAACTTTATTTGTAGATAACAAAATTCAGGTTCAATTGTTTCGATTTAAAAAACACAGATATATACCGTTGTTTTTTTTAATATCCCGCCGCTTGACCATCCTTTCGAGATTCAGATGCTCCTGTAAATACCTTTTTGTCCACATCAACCCCAATAGCCTGGTAACCTCCATATATACCTACTCCAAAAGAGATACGATGTCCTTTTTTACGCAACTCGCGAATGGTTTTATAATCAAATCCGCTTTCAAGGTTTAGTGTTCCACCATTGGTCATTACGGATCCAGTAGGTTGTGAACTTCCTCTATGACGCATACGGGGAGCATCTCCCGCTTCTTGTAAATTCATACCAAAGTCAATAACATTAACCACAATTTGTGCATGGCCTTGAGGTTGAACAGCACCGCCCATTAAACCGAAGCTAACAACGGGTTTGCCTTCTTTAGTGATAAAAGCCGGTATAATAGTGTGAAAAGGTCTTTTTCCCGGCTCAAGAGCATTGGCATGTTCTTTATCTTGAACATTAAACATTTGCCCTCTATTTTGAAGTACAAACCCCAACCCATCTGGAACCATACCAGAAGCAAATTCAGAATATATACTTTGTATTAACGACACCATGTTTCCATCTTTATCCGCAACCGTTAAATAAGTTGTATTACCACTTTCTATTTCAAAATCACCCGCGGGATAGGTAGCTGCCGATGAAGCCATATCAATCATTTCACGTTGTTTTGATGCATACGTTTTCGATAGTAATTTTTCTATTGGAATCGTATTAAAGTCTGGGTCGGCATAGAACTTAGCACGATCTTCATAGGCCAGTTTTTTAGCCTCGGTAAGTACATGAAGATAATCTGTACTTCCAAAACCCATCGATGCGATGTCATAACCTTCCAAGATATTCAGCATTTGTAATGCTGCGGTGCCCTGTCCATTCGGTGGTAGTTCCCAAACATCATAACCTCTATAATTAACAGAAACCGGTTCAATCCAATTGGATGTATGCGCTACAAAATCCTCATAAGACAAAAATCCACCATGTTTTTTCATGTAATCCGAAATAGTCCGAGCAATTTTTCCTTTATAAAATGCATCCCTACCTTTCTTCGCTATCAATTCATAGGTGTTCGCGAGATTTGGATTTTTAAATACTTCACCTTTTTTAGGTGTCCGTCCATTAACCATGTACGTTTCTTCAAAACCAGGCTGGTCTTTTAACGCTTCATAATTGGATTCCATTTCGTAAGCAATAACTTCTGAGACTGGAAAACCATTTGTTCCATAATCAATAGCAGGCTGTAGCAATTCCTCCATCGGTAGTTTGCCAAATTTTTTATGCATGGCAAACCAACCATCTACGCAACCAGGTACAGTAACGGGCAAAGCTCCATAGAACGGGACGTACTTCATCTCCTTATCTATAAAATAATCAATGTTCAGTGATTTGGGCGCACGACCGCTCCCATTAAAACCATATAATTTTTGTTCTTTAGCATTCCAAACGATGGCGAAAATATCTCCACCAATACCGCAACTAGCCGGTTCTACGAGCCCAAGCATTGCGTTGGCTGCAATAGCGGCATCCATCGCACTACCTCCTTTTTTTAATATATCTAAGGCAACTTGTGTTGCTAATGGTTGGCTGGTTGCCGCCATTCCATTTTGAGCGATGATTTCAGAACGTGTAGTAAACGTTTCTCCGGTAAGTCTATCTTGGGAAACCAATGAAATACTTGACGCAATCAATAGTAATGAGGAAACTAACTTTTTCATCTTTTGATATTTATATGTTTTTTATAGGCTTTATGAAACTTTGATTTAACCAATACACAATTAGGTTGGCATCAACTAATTGCTGTAACGCAATTCATGTATCACTATTTGGTTAGACTTAAAACTACCAAAAAACAGATAGTTTACAAATTAAACTGACTATAATTATACTACGCATTCTAATTTGATGGTTTCCTATTTTGGTTAAGCTATTTTGTTACCAGGTAATAGGAAAATAATCCTTTAGAAACTTACCACACCAATGCTTTCCAGTGTTGATACCATCAAATAAGGGGTCCATAACTCTAGCAGCTCCATCAACAATATCTAATGGTGGTTGAAAATCGTGAACTTCTTGTTTCTTTTTTGCAAGTTCCGCAGGATCTTCATCCGTTACCCAACCGGTGTCAACCGCATTCATGTAAATTCCAAATTTCGCTAATTCCCCAGCGGCCGTATGGGTCAACATGTTCAGTGCAGCTTTCGCCATGTTCGTATGTGGGTGTCGCGCCTCCTTAAAAAAGCGATGAAACTTCCCCTCCATAGCAGAAACGTTAATAATATGCTTCTGGCCTGTATTTTCCTTTTTCATGAGTTCTGATAGGCGGTTACACAAGACAAACGGAGCGACCGAATTCACCAACTGTACCTCTACCATTTCAGTGGTTTCAATAGCGCCCAGTTTTAAACGCCAACTGTTAGTTTTACGTAAGTCCACTTGTTGTAAATCGGCATCTAGTTCGCCTTCCGGAAAAACTTCTTGTGACACTAAACTTGCATCAAAACTATAGGGAATCTGAGAAAGCTTGGCAGAAGCACTTAGTCCAATACCTGGCTCCGGCCCATGCCAAGATACCGGCATATTTTTATTAGCAGAAACGCTTTCCGTAACTCCTCTGAGTTCTTCCAAACAAAGGCTATGATTCGCTAATAGGTCCTTAGCGAATTTAGGCAGGTTCTCTACAGGTGTTTCCTCATTGGCCATTAAGTGGGTATAAAACCCTGATGGTCGTCGAACTGTTTGAGCAGCATTATTAATGAGAATGTCCAGTTTATCATAATTCTGCTCTATATAATTACAGAATATTTCTACGCTAGGGATATGACGTAAATCCAAGCCGTGAATGTGCAAACGATGTCCCCATTCCATAAAATCGGCCTCTTTTGAAAAGCGCAAGGCAGAATCTACCGGAAACCGTGTTGTCGCGATTACGGTTGCGCCGCCACGCAACAACATAAGGGTAATATGGTAGCCTATTTTTAAGCGGGAACCCGTAATTATGGCCACCTGACCTTTAACATCGGCCGTTTGAAAGCGTTTTAGGTAGTTTAAATCACCACATTCCGTACACATGGTATCGTAAAAGTGATGAAGCGTATCAAATTTGGTTTTACAAACGTAACAGTCCCTCGGGGATTCTAGTTTTAAGGTCTCTTTTTGTTCTAAAGCTGCTGCGCTCAATAATTTTGGAGCTTCAAAAATAGGATTCTCCCGTGCATAGCGTATACCGGTTTCGTTTCTAGCACTTTTATCCTTGGCCGCTTGCTTTCGCTTAGCTGCTTTTTTAGCATCTTTTGTACGTCTAGAGAATTCTTCACGGCTGGGTCTTGACAACTGTCCAGCAGCTTTAATCAGTGCTATTCTTAAATCCTTGGGTATCTCAAATATCTTATCGGTATCGGTGACCAATGTTTCTAAAAGAACAATAGCGTTTTTAACGCCTTCGATATCGTTCTCAGAATTATTATTCGATGTACTTTTATCCATTCCTAAAATTTTAAACTAAAATTCGATAACTAGCATTAGGAATGAAACCAACTCGTTTTTGTCGTTAAAAACAAGCGAATTACCTTAGGTATATATCCGATTTGCAGACCATTTTATATTGGGCGCGAAACTACGGTTTTTATGTTCTTTTATTGAGAAAAGTAAAAGAAAAGGTCGCACACTTGTTAGGATAGCGGAAAATAATTAGTAGGGGATTTTTATAAAAAACTCTGTAAATTGTTTTTAAAGAAATAGGCGCTGTCTCTTATACTTTGCATGGAATTTTGGGCGAAATTACCACCTTGTTCCAAGTAGTAAAATTCCAACGCGGACCTATCCAATTTGGGAAGCATCTTACTGTAATCTATGGAGCCATTCCCTAATTCGCTGTAATCCCGTGTTACCTTGTCCATATCCTTAATATGCCACATCACAAAACGTTCTGGTGCCATGGCAATAAGTTTTTGGGGACTTTTTTTTGCAGAATGCATAGCCCAATATAAGTCTAGCTGAATTTTTACTAACGAAGCATCTGTTCCTTTAATAATCATGTCAAATCCTGTGGTATCGCCATAAGTATGAAATTCAAAATCGTGATTATGATAGGCAAAACCCAAGCCAGCTTGTTTCACTTGCTCGCCAATCCTATTTAGTAGTTCCGGCAAACGTTCAAAGGTTTCTAATGTTCTATGCTCCGGTGCCATCCAAGGCCATGTAATATAGCTATTCTTCAAAGTTAATGCACCGGTTATACAACTATCTACGAACTTAGCCAGATCGTCATTAGAGGCATTTACGTAATCCGCAAAGCCATAGTGACAACTAGAAGAGGACAGGCCCAAGTCATCTAACAATTGTTTAAAATCTTTGGCCTTATACCCATAGTAGGCCACTTTTTCTGCATCAAACCCATAAAGTTCCAAGTCTTCATAACCTAAAGATTTTACCGTCTTCAAACTTCCTACAAGGTCTTTTGCCAAGGCATCCCTAATCGTGAACGCTTGAAGCCCCATTTTATATTTAGGTTTTTCTACAGATAAAAATAATGGCGTTGGTAAGATGCTGGCGGACCATAATAATCCAGAATTTTTAACAAAGGTTCTTCTGTTCATCACTTCTAGTTTTTTGGATTTATAAGGTCAAACCTTATTTGCAAGTAGGAATAATTCACCAATAACCATTCAGGTTTATATCGTTAGCTAGCAGTAACATTTATATGAAATTAGGTTTTTAGCCAAATACGCTTCTTAACACAAATCGAAACTAATCAAAATTATGATACGATGGACTCATTAATTGCCTCAATAACTGCATTTGCCGCACGTTCGCCACTAAGCATTGCAGCATTCAAAGAACCATTTAAAAGTTGGTCACCTGCTAGAAATGTTTTGGAGGTTAACCTAGTTTCTGAGGGTGCCATATCATATTGAATATTGGATAGCTCTGGTAAGGCTCTTTTGATATGATACCGCTTTAAAAAAGTAATATCATTTATAGTACATAAAGTAGCCAGTTCATCACCTACTGCTTTAACTAGTTCTTCTTCACTCATTTGATGTGATTTTACCACCGTTACAGAAAGTAAGTTTTCTGCTCCACTATTGACCATTGGAAGTGAAGAATGATAAAAAATATTATTTATTAACGCGTCAGTATCTGTTATTAATCCAATCAAGGGTTTTTGAATGATTTTTGTTTTTGTTGTAAAATAAAGCGTTTCACAAGATTTCCAGGGTTGCTCCTGATTTCTGAGATTAGGCACCAAGTGCGATGCTTCGGTTGCAATGATGGTGTAATCTACCAAGACTTCGGCCCCATTTTCAAAAACTAATTTGCCATCAGCACAGGATTCAATTTTGGTATTATAAACAAGGTTTGTTTTGGATAATTTGGAAAGTAATTGCTTTGGAATGGCCTCGATACCAGCTTTTGGAAGCACCGCACTACCTGTTCCGAACATCTTATACACAAACTGAAACATTCTGCACGAAGTACTTAAATTAGGTTCTAAAAAGATACCACTGAAAAAGGGTTGAAAAAAATCCTTTATTATTCCATCACTAAAACCTTTAGCTTTTAAATAGTCTAATGTGCTTGTTTCTGTCTCCGTAAAAATCGATTCTATAGCCTTATTTTTGAGCTCACGGTTCAATTTAAAAATCTTCCATTTATCACCAAAGGTCCCAATACCAGAAGATAGTGTTGGTAACAGTAGGGAAAGGCTCCTCAAAGGATCGCCTAGGGTGACTTGCCTTCCATTTTTAAATAGGGTTGCTCCAGGTAAAAATTCAGTCAGATCAAGAGCGGTGTAGTCCAAATAATGGCGTGCCATAGGATAAGCATCTAGCAATACTTGAAAACCATGATCCAGCTGATATCCCTTAACGACATCGGTCTTAACCCTACCTCCTGCCCTATCCGAAGCTTCGTAGATGATTGGGGAATATCCTCGAGACTCTAATACTTGGGCGGCAATAAGTCCGCTTACACCGGCACCGACAATAGCAATTTTCACTTCCTGTTTCATGTTCGTAAAAATAAGGAATGTATCGCTTTATCTTATGGGGATTAAAGAAATTTAGGAAGTAAATATCTGTAAAAGTGTATATCGGTTTTTCATATATCCGTCACATAATAAGACTAGAGATAATAGAAAAGAAAGAAAAAAGAAAATAGTCAAAAAAAGTAAAAGAGACAACTAGTGGATAGTGCGTAAAAAATGTTATTTGACCGGTACCTGCTGTATTTGAGTTTGATTTTTGTGTTTTACACTTGCTTGTGCTTTGCACTTTAAATCATCACTACAGGTCGGTTATTCTGTGCCTAGGTGTAACATTAATCCTCCGGTGGATGCCCATGAATATCCTCAAACACGGTATCAAAATTTTCACGTAAGTAGGCGTTCAATTTTTTCTGGTAGTCATCTTTGAGCCAACTTAAGAAGTTATACGTGCTTTTGCTAATACATTTGGCATAGACTTGTATTCGATTGTCAATATCCTCTTTCAATAATTTTGCTAACGCAATAGCATCATACACATCCTCACTATTTTCGATACAAATGTAAGCATGCTGGGCAATGGACTGTTCTAAAACTACTTTGGATGATTCCCCTGCAAAGGTGGCATCTCTATAGATAACTTTGATATCAAAATAAGTATTTTCAGACTTGGCAAACTCTTCTTTTACGTCGTCAGAAAGGTCGTGTTTAAAAACACCTTCTATCTCTTCATCGTCCTTGATACGGTCTATATAATAATTTGGAGATTTAAAGATGGCCTGCCAATCCAAATCGGCTCCCCAAGGTCCAAACCGGTACATATTGTTACCTAAATCTATCACCGTAAATTTAGACTTGTTATTCAGGATCCTAGATCCTCTACCAATCATTTGATAATAAAGTGTCAACGATTTTGTAGCTCTGTTTAAAATGATGGTATCTATGGTAGGCTCATCAAATCCAGTAGTTAGTATACTTACGGAGGATAAAATAGCGTTGGGTGTTTCCTTAAACCATTTCAATATTTGTTTCCGTTGTTTTTTGGTCGCCGTATTGTCCAAATGCATAATGGGCAAACCTGCATTTTGAAACGTGTAAAACACCTGTATTGATGTTTCTATACCATTATTAAAAATTAATGTTTTTTTACCTTTTGAATGTTTGTTATAGGCTTCCAATAGCTTGTTTAGCATGGAAGGACTCGTATACAAATCTGAAGAAGACTTCACCGTATAGTCTCCGTTAGAGCCTACTTCTAAGGATGTAAGACCCATGTCATATTGAAAAGCTTCTGCCTTGGCCAAAAATTCATTTTCAATAAGGTTTTCTATGGATTCCCCAGTAATGAGTTCATCATAGTTACCGTTCATAGGTAAATCCTTATTGGAGCTTAATGGCGTGGCAGTTACACCTAGTAAAAATGCGTTCTCAAAAAACTTGAACAACTTGGTAAAAGAATTGTAATGTGCCTCATCTATGATAACCAAACCCACATCGGAAATATCTAATTTTCCATCGTTGAGCCTATTATTTAGTGTTTCCACCATAGCTACGTAACAACTGTAGCGCTCTTGATCATCTAAATTTGCTTTACTGTTCACGACCTTGTTCACAACGCCAAAACTGGTAAGCATGGTAGAAGTCTGATTGCACAGCTCTACCCTATGCGTCATTACCAATACTTTTTTGGAATGATTCTTTAGGTATTGCCTTACAATTTCAGAAAATATAACTGTTTTTCCCCCTCCTGTAGGTAACTGATACAATAAATGATAATCGTCTCTTTCGTTATCAAATTTTTCGAAAATATTCTGAATGGCACCCTGCTGGTAACTATAAAGTTCCTTATCGGTTTTGCGCTCTTGTATTTCAAAAATAGTCTCTTGCATCTTATCTTTTTCGGAGGGGGTGCAAAGATACAATCTTAGGCAGCCTTATACTAATGATTGGGATGAAAAGCAGCGAGCATCCGACAAACATACTCCTCACAAGCAATTGATTACATCAAAAAACGTCAAAGACTGCTTTTTATTGAAGCTAACACAGTTTATCATCCGATTAAGCAGAAAGACAAACCGTGCCGCTAAGACCCTACGCAAAGTACTTCATTTGGTTTTAATTATATCTAATTAGCTATTAGGAAATTCCCAACTAACCTATCGGCTGGCAGGTTACTAGCGATAAGAAGAACGCTTTATCTTTATAAATTCCTTTAGCTATGTTTTTGGTTTAGTATTCCGCTTCACCCTAAGAAAACGATCGGGTAATAACTCGTCTTATATTTTTGATGAACTTGTATTCCAATACGCCTAAAGCAAAGTGATGACAGCTATTGTGTAGTATTTACATACAACAACAATTAGACTTAACACCTTCGAAAACGTTATATGAACCCATATTCGAAGTGATATGAATTTAGCACAATTATAACGATACTAGTCTGGATTTAATTCATCTACGTGAAGCATATAAACAGCTATTGTTTGTAACTCTTCGTCAGAAATATCCTTTAAAAAGCCATTAATATTTGCTTGCATAATGGCCACTTGGCTAGCGGTAGTATCAACGATTGGAGCTGCTTTACCCTTTAAAAAAGAAACGATATCACCATTTTGCTCATTATAAATTTTCATAATTTGCTTTACCGATGGCCCAATATTTTCCTTTTGGACATCATGGCAGGTTATACAGGTTTTTTCTGAAAACAATCTATTGCCAAGAAAAATTTGGGAATCTTTACTCAAAGCCGCTCTTTGTGGAACCGATTTGTTATTATTTTTTTTTGATTTCTTATCCGAGTGACATCCGTACAACAAGAGAAACAAAAATAAGTATGAGAATAAGCGCATAGCTGAGCTGTAAATGATTACAACTTAAAGGTAGTAAAAATGTTACATTTTTAATATTCAATTCAGCCTTATTATACTCTAGCGTCATGTTGGTACATATTCTAATAGTATCGAGTTAACAGGTATTCATTCCATCTTAATTTTGTAATATTCCTTTTTATTTATAGGGTTCGGTTCACAGTTTAAATTTTACAGGGGTTATCTCTGTAACAGGTTTGAAGGATATGATTTTATGCTATCCGAAATTCACTTAGGCTAAATCTTGATTCCCATTAAAAAATCAATTGGGTGTTTATTCTTAATATAAGCAGCTCAGTTAATAATAACAGGCCTGTTATTTGGATTTCTCCTAAAAAATACTATATTATATAAAGAAATACTAAACTTAAAGATATATATGAGGCAACTTAAAATCACGAAGCAAATTACCAATAGAGATACTAAATCATTAGAAAAATACTTTCAGGAAATATCAAAACTTGATTTGATTACCGCAGAAGAGGAAGTAGAACTGGCCAGAAGAATTCGTGAAGGAGATCAAATTGCCCTAAATAGTTTAGTCAACGCTAACTTACGTTTTGTAGTTTCTACAGCAAAGCAATATCAAGGAAGTGGTCTACGCCTTTCCGATTTAATTAATGAAGGAAATATTGGATTGGTAAAAGCAGCCAAACGATTTGATGAAACAAGGGGGTTTAAATTTATCTCTTATGCCGTATGGTGGATTCGTCAATCTATATTACAAGCGATATCAGAACAATCACGCATGGTTCGCTTACCATTAAACAAGATTGGGGAAATCAGTAAAATAAAGAAAGCTACCTCTTCATTGGAGCAAGTGTACCAACGACCTCCAAATGCACTAGAAATTGCAGGAGAGTTAGAAATGAATAGTGATCAGGTGAAATTGGCACTAAAAAATTCTGGGAAGCATGTATCTATGGACGCACCTTTTGAAACAGGAGAATCTTCTAATCTGTATACCGTAATACAATCCAAGGATTCAACAAGTCCCGATGCTGAATTAATGAGAGAATCACTTAATACAGATATGAACCAAGCATTAAAATCTCTTCCAAGTAGGGAAAGTGAAGTTATCCGCCTTTATTATGGACTTGGCGAACGCAATCCTAAAAGTCTAAGTGAAATTGGCGAATTATTTGATTTAACCAGGGAAAGAGTTAGACAAATCAGGGAAAAAGCTATTAGAAGATTACGTAACAAATCACATAATAAAGTATTGCAAAGCTATCTATAGTCGTAGATTTTCATTTGTAATACAATGTGTTAGTTTAAAAAGAAAAAGCCATCACAAAATTGTGATGGCTTTACTTTTCTCAATCATAATATTATTCTGGCATCAATACTGTATCCAATGCATGGATAACCCCGTTAGAGGCTGCTACATCTGCTATAACTACGGTAGCCATACCACCTTTAGCATCTGTCAACATCACGTTACCGTCTTTTAGACTCAAATCTATACTTCCTCCTTGTACCGTTTCTACGGTAAACTTTCCGTCATTTGCATTAATCGCCTCAATTACAGCTCCTGCTTCAAACTTCCCAGAAACTACATGATACGTTAATATACCTGTCAATGCATCTTTACTTTCAGGTGTCAATAAACTTTCTACCGTTCCTGCAGGTAATTTTGCAAAAGCATCATTAGTTGGTGCAAATACAGTAAATGGACCAGCACTACTTAATGTCTCTACCAGACCCGCTGCTTGCACTGCTGCAACCAAAGTGGTGAAATTATCATTCCCAGCGGCAACTGCTACTATGTTAGGAGCTACCTCTTCAACTACAGCAGTTTCAACTGCCTCAACTGCTTCCGTCGCTTCTTCCTTCATTTCTTTTTTCTTTTCACCACAAGACACAAATAATAGAGCCGAAAATGCGAAAAGACTTAATACTTTAATAGTTTTCATATAATTTTAGGTTTTTGTTTTAACAAATATACTATCTATTTAAACCTGTTTATTCTTTTTAACATAAGATTAAACAAAAAAATGAATTAACTACGTTACTATTCCATTATTTATGGCCAATACAATACTGGTAAACCGGCTTCTTTTAGTAATTCGTTATAGGATGCAACTTCCTTGGATTTGATATCCTCTAAACTAGATTTTAAAATTATCCATTGGTGCAAATAGTCTTTGGTTACATCTCGTGTTCCTTGTGTAACGGGTAAATTTCCTTTTCCGATTGAATTCAAAAAGTCTTTGAACTTGATTAAAAGACGTGCTTCGAACATATAATTACTTTGATATGTACGCATTTCCTTTTGTAATATTTTTGCTATCCAACCATCAATGCTTTCATTAAGCGATGATCCTTTACTGTTAATTGCATCATCCTCTGAAACCTCCAAAATAAAATCTAATTGTTGTTTTATTTTACGAAGGTTGCGTACACCTTTTGCCATTTCTGTGGCACCTTCGTAAATCGATTTCGATAGTGCATCTCGCTCCACATAAGCCGAAGCCACATTTTCAATACTATTAGCAATTCGTGGATCTATCTTAATCTCAAAGTCTTGGTTTTGTGTAAATTCCCCAACCTTCAACCGTACATTATAATTACCGGGAGCGGCGTTATATGCCGATAAATCTCGGTTTGTAGTGTACAATTCGGTCAGACAATCAAAACGACCCACTTTCATATTCCAAGCATACCGATGCGCACCTTTTGTTTTCCTTAATTGAGGCTTTAGTATGCTATCACAACCCACTAGCTTCATGTTGCTAAATTCAGAATGAACTACTTCTCCAGAACTGTCCATTATTTCTAAAGAAATTGGCGTGTTCTCCGAAACTTCCTTATTGATTACGTAATTAAACTGTACCCCTTGAGGCGGATTCTTTCCAAATCCCCCATCAATACTGTAAGCAACCGATAGCTCTGTTTGTGCATCATTTGGCTTATATAGGTAGTAATCCGCTTTCGCTATAGCATCCGATATTTGATGTAATGGAGTTAGGTCATCTAAGATCCATAATGCCCTACCTTGGGTAGCAACAACTAAATCTTTTCGTTTTACCCTTAAATCGGTAATGGGCACCTCCGGTAAGTTATTTTGTAACGGATACCATTGCGTACCATCATTAAAAGAAACAAATACGCCTGTTTCCGTACCGGCATATAACAGCCCTTTTCGATCTGGATCTTCCCGAACAGTTCTTGCAAAGGTGTCTCCTGGAATACCGTTCACGATTTTTGTCCAAGTGACGCCATAATCGTTTGTTTTGAAAATGTAGGGCGTAAAGTCGTTCATTTTATACCCCGTAATAGCTATATAAGCCGTTGCAGCATCGTGTGGCGAAGGTTCTACCACATTAATGATACTTTCTTTGAGTCCTTTTGGCGTAACATTAGACCATGTTGTTCCACCATCTTTGGTGACATGAACTAGGCCATCATCTGACCCAACCCAGATGACACCCTCTTTTAAAGGAGATTCTTCAATATTAAACAGATTGTTATAGCTCTCAGCGGTGATTTGCTCATTACTAACGGGTTCTCCACCTTTTCCTTGGTGTGCTTTGTCGTTCCGTGTTAAATCCTCGCTAATTTCTTTCCATGTGGTACCCCTATCCGTAGACTTCATCACATATTGCGAACCATAATAAATTACATTGGGGTTATGGGGCGAAACAATTACAGGTCCGTTCCAATTGGCTCGGTATTTTAAATTCTTAGGTTGTTCTCCAGTAACTCTAGTTGGATATGGCATTACCATACGTGTATTATCAATATCGCGATCCCATTCCACAAAATTACTGGCAAAGTAGGTGGAATAAACAAATCTAGGATTATCAGGGTCAACTGCGACGGTTGAAGATTCGCCGGCTCTCATGACGTCCCAATGCATTTCTCCTATACCGTTATCAACCACGCGGCTATCAATGGCAATAGTACTATTGTCTTGTTGGCCAGAGTATATTCGGTACGGATATCCGTTATCCGTTAATAATCTATAAAATTGGCCTGTGGGTTGGTTGTACATCGTAGACCACGTTTCACCTCCATTAAAGGTGACCGAGCCACCGCCATCATTGGCATTAACCATAATATCACTATTCTTAGGATTAATCCATAAATCATGATGGTCTACGTGGCTCCCTTTTATTCCTGTAAAGGTTTTCCCTCCATCAATCGATTTCATAGCAAAACTGTTCATCACCCATAGTTCATCTTCGTCATTAGGATCCGCTATAATATGCATATAGTACCAAGAGCGCGCATAGGTGGTTGCATCATTGGTCATTTGCTTGAAGCTCTCCCCCGCATCTTCGGAACGATAGACACCTGCTTTGTCTCCTAACGCATCAATAGCGATATAAACGATATTTGGATTCGCAGGTGAAATATCAACGCCCATTTTACCCTTTAATTCAGGTAGGCCTTTACTAATCTCCTTCCAATTCTTACCACCATCCGTGGTCTTGTATATTTTACTTCCGGGGCCACCGCTGTGAACAACCCAAGGTTTACGCCAAAACTCCCAACTGGAAACCATCATAAAATCAGGATTATTTGGGTCAACCGTCATATCCACAATTCCAGAATCCTGGTTTATATAAAGAATTTTCTCCCAAGTCACACCTCCATCTTCAGAAAGGTAAACACCGCGTTCCTCATTAGGGCCCCATGGATTACCTTGGGCTGCAACATAGACTTTGTCTGGATTATTCGGATGCACATACACATCACTTATATGCCTAGTTTGTTTGAGTCCCATATGGGTCCACGTTTTACCAGCATCGGTGGACTTATAAAGTCCGTCTCCATGAGACGTCTTTACTCCACGAACGGGAGACTCTCCCGTACCCACATAAATAATATTTGGGTTTGAAGGGGCTGGGGAAATATCTCCTATGCCAGTGGTATTAAAAAAGCCATCTGAAATATTGTCCCAGGTAGTTCCGCCATCTGTTGTTTTCCAAACGCCACCACCAGTAGCTCCCATATAATATGTAAATATATCGTTGGGCACTCCAGAAACGGTTGTAGACCTTCCACCGCGAAAAGGTCCTATCATACGATACTCCATGGATTCGTATAGGCTTTCTGTAATTGCATGGTCTGCGGTATTCTTGTTTCGTTGTGCATACAAACAAGAAGTGATGGAGAGTGTCAGCAGTAAGATGTGTAGTCTTGTTTTCATTGGATGGTTTATCTAGTTACTTAATGACCAAAAAGATACTATAATTTCAGGAATACTTCAACAACGTTTATTAAAAATCAATACGGTAACCTCTTTAAAATAACATCTAGACAATCCTAAGTGTTTTATCCCAAGGACATATTCAAAAAACAACTTAAATGAACTTCAGAATGTGTATAACACACCATCACCTGTTCTTTTCTTTAGTTACCATTTATTAAAAGCCTTAACCTGTGCTATAAGACCAAATTACGTCACCCTCAGATACTTGAATTGCGTACATTAACCAAACTTAAAGAAGTTGTTTAAGAACCCTAATAAATTATTTGTTCGCAATTCATCATTGGTATTAAATGCATATAAGTTTCGTATTTTCGGAAACGAAACAAAGTATGCGAACCAAATGAACTCCTCTTCAATGAAAGATCTACTACAAATTGTGGTTTCTACCCTCCTCTTTTTTATAGCGCTAGCAAGCATTGGCCAAGAGCGGCCGAATATTGTATTGATATTTCCTGATAATTTAGGTGTAGGAGAAGTAAGTGCCTACGGTAGTGCTAGAGGTATTACGACTCCAAATATTGATCGGATTGGTACCGAGGGTATTCGGCTAAACAACTTTAATGTCGAATATTCCTGTGTCGTGTCCAGAATTGCAATTCTTACCGGAAGATATGCCGTACGTGCAGGCGATGGCGCAGCGGGTAATGGTATGACCTTATATGAAGAGACAATGGCCGAGCGTTTGAAAACAGCCGGCTATTCCACTGCTTTATTTGGAAAATGGCATGTTGGCGGACCTGCTTGGGAAGGAAAGCGAGAACCCACTCACCAAGGGTTTGATGAATGGTGGGGCATACCGGGAACCAGTACCACTGCTCAAAACACGATGTTTGATGGGTTTGACCCTAAGCTTTATGAAACAACCTACATCTGGGAAGGAGAAAAAGGACAACCCTCCAAAAAAGTAAAACCTTATAATATAGATACACGGCGAACGATTGACAGGGAAGCTGCTCAAAAAGGGATTAATTTCATGAAGCGAAATACCAAGGATAAAAAGCCGTTCTTTTTATATTACCCCATGACGCAAGTACATTTTCCGACGCTTACACATCCTGATAAAGTAGGGTCTACCGGTGCTGGAGATATGGCCGATGCTATGGCGGATGTAGATCATAACGTGGGGCTTATATTGGCAGAAATAAAACGATTAGGAATTGAAAAAAATACACTGGTAATTTGGTGTACTGACAATGGTGCCGAAATGAGAAGGCCATGGCGCGGCGCGGCAGGGCCATGGAGAGGCTATTATAATTCAGCTATGGAAGGAGGGGTTCGCACTCCTTTTGTTGCCATGTGGCCCGGAAAAATAAAACCGGGACAGATATCCAACGAACTGATGCATGAAGTAGATATCTTCGCTACGATTACAGCAGCTGCAGGTGTATCCAACCCTATTCCAACCGATCGTGCATTTGACGGAATTAATCAGCTGGACTTCTTGAAAGGAAACCAAAAAAACTCGAATCGGGAAAGCGCCATCTTTTTGGCAAGGCAAGGCTATGCTATGGCCGTCAAATGGCAAAATTGGAAACTATGGTATTACTACAGTACCGAAGAACCAGATCCGAATCCAGATAACCTAGTGCGGTTATTCGATTTGAACGTTGATCCAAGAGAGGAATTTGATATGAAGGATTTTTATCCATGGGTAATTCCAGTGATGGATAGCATCATAGCCGATTATGAAGCTTCTCTCATCAAATACCCTCGAATTTCCGGTACGGCACCTGACCCCTACATCCCGCCTTCCTTAGGTTCTGGAGAACCAGTTCAGGTATATGCAAGGTCTGATAGGGAAACGCTTAAAAAACGCTCTAAAGCACTTGATAATCCAAATTTTTCTGGCGCTTGGTCTACCAAGAAAATAATTTCAACACCACCTAGAAGAGGCGTAAAACCTGAACGAATGCCTACTCTTGGGAGCGGCTGGGGAGATAAAATTTCAATCCTTCACCAACCGGACACCTTAGAAGTGGAACGCGTGGTCTTTGTACCAAGGGAAAAACAGTCTCCCGTCCGATATCGATTTGACTTGAATGGAGCAACCACAGAAAACCAGATTAATATTGGTCGTTCATGGCCAGCACCGAAATCCACATCCACATGGGATGGGAATCGCCTAGTGATTTCAACTATCTACTCATTTATAAGTCCAAAAAACGGACAATTAGCTACTAGTAAACTAACGCAAACCATTTGGCTGCAACCCGCAACGCGTTCGCCATGGGAGCCGACGTTGGTAGTGGAAACCACAAGACATGCCATATTGAATGGGATGCCTTCTACCAACCGAACGATTTATTATAAAGGGTTTCGTTGATAGTCTATCGCGTCTGCATAACTATTTCTTATCTGGAAAAATATTGTGGATTATAGTTCATGCTATATATTCCTTGGATATGGCGCATGTCAATTTCATATGTATAGTCGCGTAGTTTTAGAATACAAAGGAATACGTTAGCAATAAGCTTAATCTGGATTTGCAACAGTAGCTTGAAGATATGCAGTTAAAAAAAGAGAAACAAAGGCTTACAAAATCGTTACCCTAACTTTTTTCTTTTTCAATCGTGAATTATTAAGTTTCTCTACCAATTCTTTTGCTATTTTAAGAGGTACGGCAACAAAAGCACAATCCTGTTTAAGTTCAATAACACCCAACTGGTCTTTGTTGATGCCACCTTGTTTAAAGAATAAACCAGCGATATCGCCTTTAGAGATTTTATCCTTTCTCCCTCCTGAAATAAACAGGGTTTCCCAAATTGGAGCTTTGTAAGGTGCTTTTTTGGAAATATCCATTGGTTTTTCTTGTTGGATAAAGTCGGGTAAGCGTTCCTTGTCAGCCTTGATTACATAGGCTGTTCCTTTTTCATTCACTCTTGCTGTTCTACCGTTTCTGTGAGTAAACTCGGCTACTGCTCTAGGAAGCTCATAATGAATGATATATTTCATTTCTGGGATGTCGATGCCCCTTGCTGCCAAATCCGTGGCAATGAGCACTTGACAGGTACCGTTTCTAAATTTAATCAAAGAACGTTCGCGGTCCTTTTGCTCCATCCCACCCGAAAAGCAGCAGTAATTAATACCATTTTTATCCAGAACGGCACTTACTTTTTCAATACTATCCTTGAAATTACAGAATACAATACCAGGTTCATTACCAATATAAAGTAGTAGATTCACCAAAGTTTGCCCCTTATCCTTATCTGGAGAAAGCACCGTTTTAATGGTGAGTTGAGAGGCTTTTTTACCAGTCAAATAATTGATAATCTTGGGCGTTTCCAAGCCTACGAAGTTTGGAATTTTCACTCCCTGTGTAGCAGATGTTAGAATACGCTTATCTAAATGGGTCAATTCACCAATGATAGCGTTCATCTCTACCTCAAAACCGGTTTCGAGGGATTTGTCAAACTCATCTAAAACTAAGGTTTTAATGCTGTTTTTAGAAAATCGTTCGGCATCAAAGTGGTCTAGAATCCTACCAGGTGTTCCAATTAAAATTGCCGGCGTATGTTTTAGTTCTATTTTATCCTTGGACATCGGTCTGCCGCCATATACCGCATTTACCTTAAAACCCGATCCCATAGTACGGACTACTTGTTCAATCTGTATGGCCAATTCGCGAGAGGGCACTAAAATAAGGGCCTGTACTTCTGTAGATGTAGCATCCAATTTTTCTACAAGCGGTAAAAGAAAAGCTAAGGTTTTACCGGTTCCTGTTGGCGAAAGCAAAACCGTGTTGACCGATTTTCCAATCACGCTAATCGCTTCCTCTTGCATTGTGTTCAATGCACTTATTTTTAATTTTTCTAAAATATCCTTTTGGTTCCGGATGGTATTAGCCATAGGTGTTTTTTATTTCAAAGTTCAAAATCAACTGTAAGTTTCGAGAGGTGTTCGCAGTTGTTGATTCTGAAACTATTTAGTTGATATTGCCACGCCGCCACTATTCTCCTGTAGTACTTTACTTTTATTTTTGCTCCTCGCAAATACAGAATACACTTTTCACTTATTACTATTTACTGTCATACTTCTTACTTTCTCACTCTTTACTTCTTGCCTTTTAGAGGGGTTTCAGCATTTGTATTCAAAGCACCTTGCTGTCCTATATGCTCCGCTAGCACCTTTTCCATCAATTCTTCTTTCGTCAAGTGATGAAATATGGTTTTTATTTTTTCTTTCGTATCAGTAGAAATAGTGCGGTTTGGCTTGGTTTTAAATATTTTTTTAGCCCACAATACCAAATTGGTTTCTTCCCTATTCTCATCATCTGGCTTTTTAACTTCATGGAAAACAAGACCCAGTTCTTTTTCGAATTCAGGAATATCTGCGCGTTCTTCTTTTTGTATGATGCTTAAAGAAAGTCCTGTTGCTCCTGCCCTAGCCGTTCTACCGCTTCTATGTACATAGGCTTCGTAGGTATCAGGTAAATGGTAGTTGACCACAAAGGAAGTCTCTTTTACATCGATGCCACGGGCTGCTAAATCCGTCGCTACCAGAATATCGATAAACCCTTCTCGGTACTGACCCATAATACGGTCGCGTATTCCTTGACTCAGGCTTCCATGAATAGCACCGGACGAAAATTTGTTGATGGCCAATTTCTTTGCCAGTTTATTTACAGCTGCTTTTGTTTTGCAGAAAATAATACCGCGATCCCCTTCTTTGGAATTTAAGAAATGTAGCAATACCTCCAGCTTTTCAATGGGTTCTACGACTATATACTTATGGTCTATGCCCTGATGCCCCATTTGAGCCATATCCGCTTCTAGATGTACCACATGTTTGGACATATAATTCTGCACCAATTGTTTTACTGCTCCTGGCATAGTTGCGGTGAACAATAAGGTTCTTCTAGATTTGGGAATTTCGGCAGCTAAGGTATCCAAGTCTTTTTGAAGGGCACTTACCATTTCATCTGCCTCGTCCAAAACCAAATACTTTATTTTTTTGATGCTGACATCCTCCCGTTTTACCAAATCTATTAATCGCCCAGGGGTTGCTACGATAATATGTGTAGCTTCCTTTAGGCGCTCTATTTGAGGCTTTATGGGGATACCGCCACAAACGGAAGCAATTGATATAGCTGGATTATGAATAGCGAAAGAGACTAAATTCTCATAGATCTGCTGTCCCAATTCTCTCGTAGGAGCTAAAACTATAGCCTGTACATCGTTATTTTTGGTGTCGATTAGCTGTAACAGTGGTAAGCCAAAAGCAGCAGTCTTTCCCGTTCCCGTCTTTGCCAAAGCAACGACATCATCCTTTTTCTGTAATAGTATAGGAATGGTTTTTTCTTGAATATCCGTTGGAACGGAAATATTCAAATCGGATAGACTTTGCAACAACTGCGGGTTAATTCCTAAATCGGAAAAGGATTTTGACATAAAATAAATTTAGAACAAAGATAGGCAGATGATACTCCACAAAGGTACCTGTGAATGCTCTTATATTTTTACACCAAAATCTCTTAAGAAAACTGAGGAGAACAAGCATAGCTATAAGTAAGAATCAAAACCAAGTAGCTAGGTATTCGTCCAAATTATAAAATACATGCCAGCTAACTTAACCATTAATAAGAAACCTAAAATCAGCGCTCAACAGCCTAGTAAAATTAAGCCTCTTGAAGTGTGCGTTTAGATTTTCTGTATAAATAGTTTGGATAGATGGTTCGTTTGGCAAAACGGTTTAGTTTATGGGAATTGACCATCTTAATATAAGTAGGTTTAGTAACTCCAAAATACTCATATGTAGTACCATCTAAAAATGTGATTTCCAATACAAGTCCATCATGAATATAATCTGCTATTCCAGAATTAGTAATTGTTTCCGTATAAGCACCAAGGTTTGCTTCAATAGTTTCCGGAGCTATGCTCACCAGAAAATGATATCCATCTATTATAGTACGGCTTTGTAACTCTGCTTCTTCTTGTTTGGCATCACCCTCTTGGAATTTATCCGGGTGCCATTCCTTAACCAAATTGCGGTATGTTGTTTTGAGTGTCTTAAGGTCTATTTCCTTTTCGATACCAAATAATTTTTTATACTGACCAATACGTTTCATAGCGTTTTTTTTACAATGCGCGAAATTACAGCTTTAATTCTATAGAACTACTAGCTATGGACATTATGTTATCGTTAAGAACAAGGTGACAAGAAATACATCTTTTGAACTGAAATTTGAATACAAAAAAACCCCATCGTCTCCGATGGGGTTTTGCTAAACTTTAAAGTATATGTATTAGATAACTTTTACGTTCACTGCGTTTAATCCTTTGTTGCCTTCTTGAAGATCGAATTCAACTTCATCGCCTTCGCGAATTTCGTCTACTAATCCTGAAATGTGTACAAAGTGGTCCTTTTCAACTCCTTCTTCAGTGATGAATCCAAAACCTTTTGTGTCGTTGAAAAATTTTACTGTTCCTTTACTCATTGTAATGTAATTAAATTTATAATACTATTTAGTAAACAAAGATGGTGCCATTTTTTTGACTAACAATATAATAATTCACTTATTTTCAATTTATTATCAATATTCTCCCAAATAGTTCTTTAAGCATTGCAAAAAATCGCAACTGTATCCCACGAGACCACCTTTGTTTAAAACTGCTCAACCATTTAAATTTAGGCTATGATGAGGTAAAACCTAATCTATTTTTAGAACTAGGATATATACCAAGGATAGGTGCTCTTTACCCCACCGCAACTAAAGGTCCAATTTTAAATAGTCAGAATTCCCTTTTCTTAAAAGCGAGGTTCTAGTATAATATCTAACAAGTACTTTATAAACCATAGCGTTTTCGATTGATAAGTACTTTAATAAGCAAGGGTTAAAATTACTTAATCAACACAGGGTTTATAACAGTAATTCCTTAAGGTAAAATCGTCATAATTCCCTCATGATACTGAGGAAATGAAACCAGGTTGTTGTGTTCTCCCTGATCTACAGTAAAAAACGTTTTTCTTTCGTGTGGTATCGCATCATATAGTTTATTGCCAGATTCATAGGGCACAACGGAATCGCTTGTGCCATGAAAAATGGTGATGGGACAGGATACGTACTGCATGTACTCGAATGAAGGAAAGGTATATTTTAAGAATAAGGAAACGGGTAATATGGGAAACATACTTTTAGCTACATCTAATAAACTGTAAAACGGCGTTTCGAGCACCAATTGTTTAGGACTATTTGTAGCTGCCAAATGAGTAGCGATGCCTGTTCCTAATGATCTGCCGTAAAGTGTCATCCTACTTTCATCGTATTGCTCTAAGGTGTAGTTGTAAAACAATTGGGCGTCATCGAATAAGGCCTCTGGACTCAATTTACCTGTACTTTTACCATAAGTTCTATAATCCATAATAACCACATCGTACTGTTTTTCAACAAAGTAAAGCGCTATTTCTCCCCAACGGGATAAATCGCCAGCATTTCCATGAAAATATAGGATTACTCCCTTAGAATCTGAATTTTTGAAATGTAATCCATTTAAAACAGCCCCATCTTCTGTTTTTAAATTGAACTCTTCGTGAGGTAAGACAAATGAGTAGGCATACTCTTGCGGTAATTGAGATGGAAGAAAAATGAGTTTCTCTTGAAAGAAATAGAGCATAAGCGTACTTAGGATATAAAAGCCCAAAAGAAATTTAGCCAACTTTTTAAGTCTTCGCATGTTTCTTTTTTGAGCCGTGTTTTACAAGGATGCTAGAACCTTCCAAATTTATTGCTTTTGGGCAGGAAGTTATGATTTCGCTTAACATTTTGTGATAAGCCTCAAAGGTGTTTAAATCTTTGTGTCCACCGCCGATAACCGTGTGTAAAGTAGTCGTTTTTGGTCGTATGCGAGATAGTTTTACACTCGTGTTATAGGGAATAAGCGTATCATCCGTGCCATGAATAATATGTATAGGGCAGTTGACGTATTTTAACCATTTGTAGGTTGGCATGGGAAACTTTATCAATAGCGATAAAGGCATAAATGGTAAGTATCGCTTTGCTATTTTACTTAAGCTGTAATACGGGGCATCCAACACCAACATCCTAGGATTGTTCATCGAGGCTAATTTAGTGGCAAAGCCAGAACCAAGAGATCTGCCATAGAGGATAATGTATTTCTCATCTACCTTCTCCTTTAATTTGTTATATACTACCTGTAAATCTCGCTTAATGGCTTTTTGTGTCCGCCGGCCCGTGCTTTTTCCAAAGCCACGGTAATCTACCATTACCACATCGTAACCGTGGCGTGTAAAGTCTACTGCAAACTTGCCCCATCCTTTAATACTTTTAGAATTCCCTTTTAAATAAAATACGACCCCTTTGGGGTTTTCGGTTTTAAACCGGAGTCCGTTAATCACAGCGCCGTCCCTAGTCTCAATATTGTATTCTTCTATCTCTTGGTGCTCATAGTAAAACTGAAAATCTTTGGCAAGTTTCTCTGGCTTAAACATGAGGTAATCCTGTAAAAAATACAAAAGAATATTCAATCCTATATATAGTATCAAAATTACTGTGAGAATGTATGTCCAGTTTACTGAAATACCCATTGGTTTAAATTACGAAAATTAACTGTAACAGCTCGTTTTAGAAGCCTATAACTATGCTGAGTTTCAGCTTGCATTTCCAAGTAAGCAGACACAAGCAATAAGTAAAAACCAAAAAGGCACAACAAAAGAACGGTAGGCTAGGTCCTTATAACCAATCCTTCTTTTTAAAATAAATCAGCATTCCTATGAAAAGTACAATCATAACGCCCCATACGTAATAGTATCCATTTTCTGTATGTAACTCGGGCATATGGTCAAAATTCATTCCATATATACCCGCAATAAAAGTCAAGGGAATAAATATCGATGCCATAATCGTCAATACTTTCATGACCTCGTTCATTTTATTACTCATATTGCTCATGTACATTTCCATAAGGCTCATCGACATTTCCCTATATATCTGAAGGTTTTCGTTGATTTCCAAGGTGTGGTCCATGGCATCTCTAAGAAATAATTTTGTATCCTTGGTAATGAGCGGGCTTTCAGAATCTATAAGCCGACTTATCAATTCTTTAACCGGAAAAATCCACCTACGAATTTTTAGTATTTCCTTTTTTAATTCCTGAATATTCTGAGCCACAATTGGTTTTGGGTGGTTGTAGACCTCATATTCCAAAGTTTCAATTCTTTGGTTAATATGTTCCAATACCAGAAAATAGTTGTCGATAATAGCATCTAAAAGGGCAAAGAATAAATAGTCCGCTCCCCTACTTCGTATTCTACCAGCCTTGGCCTGTAATCGGTTTCGAACACCGTCAAACACATCGTCTTCTACCTCTTGGAAAACCAATACGGTATTTTCCATAAGTACTAGGGCTACGTGTTCGCCTACAATTTCATCGTTAGCGTTGAGGTACAACATACGGAAGACTCCAAAAATATAGTCTTCGTACTCGTCAATTTTAGGTCTTTGCTCGGTGTTTAGCGCGTCTTCCAATACCAAGGAGTTTAGACCAAATTTGGTGCCTAATGCTTCGATAAAATGCTCATCGTTAATTCCTATTACATTTATCCAAGCAGTTTTATCGGATGCTTTTAAATCTAATATATGGGCTATGTCTGTTGTCTCTTCCTCTTCAAAAACATCGATATTATATAATGTAGTGAATACCTTACTAGCTATTTTGTCTTTTGTACCCAGATAGCTAACAGTTCCTGGTGCCTTACCCATTTTAGCCGAAACCCGTGATACGTGTTTCTTTTTCTTTGGGAATCCAATTTTTCGTTTTTGTCGCATATGGGCATTTTTTGGTTTAAAGATACTAAAACCGAATAGCTAGGCTAGTCAAAAGTAAGCTTGTTTAGAAGTAATCCCGACCCTGGTGCTACAGTGGTAAGCACTATATTGGTGTTTGGCATAAGCGACTCTTTAATAGCGTCTAAAGATAATTCTCCCTTGCCCACTTGAAACAAAGCCCCCATCATCATTCTTATTTGATACCGCATAAAACCCGCTCCGTTTACGGTTAAAGCATAACTCTCTTCAGGAAAAAAATTAGCCTTCAACAAGGTATTTGGTACAAGTGTGCAGTTTGTTATCGTACGTATCACCTTGGTATTAGGTTGTAATTTAGCCGTGTAAGAAGAGAAATTATGCGTTCCCGTAAATAGTGCGGCAGCCTCTTGCATTAGAGCAATATCTAGTTGCGCTATAATATTGGTTAAAAAGGGTGCGCAAAAAGGATGGTTTTTTGTTCCATAGGAAAAAAGGTATACATATTCTTTGCTTTTACTTTGCTGAATAATATTAAAGTCCGATGTTGTTGGTGTAATTCCTGTCACTTTTATATCCGAAGGTAAGTTTGTGTTGAACAGGTCGATAAAATCTGTAAGCTCCGGAAGTTCCTTTTCCATAATAAAAAGCTCGAAAGCCCCGTCCAAGGAGGATACCTTAGAATCTGTTCTGCCTGCACCAAGTATTTTAAACGGCGTTTCGGGCAGTATGAATTTCAAGGTTTTAGTAAGCATACGTTCTATAGTTAGTTGTCCGGGTTGCTTTTGCCATCCACTAAACCTGAAGCCTAAGTATTGTAGCCGTACGATATAATAAAAGCGTTTTTTTTTCATAAAAGTAACTAACACACTTAGGACTAATTAATTGAAAACTTAATAATTACCTATCCTATGTTCTAAATCTACCTATCCTTTTTGTATTTTAACTCTACTAATTTAAACCAATTAATCATGACAACCACAACAATTTTAAAGCCACCTGCTTGGTTTTGGATGGTAAGTGTCCTAGGCCTTGTATGGAATATAATGGGCGCCCTTGCTTATCTAGATCAGGCGTACATGCCCATTGAGACCTTGGAACAGATGTCCCAAGCTGAACGTCTATTATTTGAATCACAACCAGTTTGGGTAACGGCTGCGTTTGCAATTGCAGTTTGGGGCGGAACCCTTGGATGCTTATTATTACTTTTTCAAAAAAAATGGGCTAAACCTGTATTGCTTATATCCTTACTAGGGATTTTAACACAAATGAGTCACTCTTTTTTTATGAGCGATGCTTTTGATGTCTACGGTGCTGCTGGTCTGGTTATGCCAATTATGGTAGTATTGATTGGAGTTGTATTGCTGTTTTTCGCAAGAAAGGCAATTTCCGAAGCTTGGCTGCGATAGCAATGGGTGAGATTTAGCAAACAAGATTCCATCCTTTTTTAAGTATTCCCCTTTAATTAAGACCGTTTATCGATTATATTGAAATAAAGGAACATTAAAGACGTTAATTTCACGTTATACGGTTTTCCGTATCCCCCTAAACCAGCATTTAGAATGAAGTTTTTTTACGGCGTTTTACCTTGGAAATGGACACTTTTATTGTCTGTTTTTGTCTTAATACTAGTAGATATATTTAGTTTTTATGGACTGTATACAAATAAGTTCTATCTGTTCAAAATAGATAACTTTATTGTTCCAGTGCTATCTATCGTTCATTTTGTTTTCCTGTATGTCTTATGGTTTAAAATAAGGGAAAAAGAGCTTAGCGATCCGCCAATGCGTAACTTAGAATACTCCCTTTATATAATCGGTATTATATATGCCTTCAAGTTCTTTGATACACTGATTATCCTTTTGACCTATAGTGAATATGAAAACTATTTAATGCCAGATACTTTTATTCCATTAGGATTAGGAATACTTTTTCTCTATCTATTACTCTTACTCCTAACAATTATCACCATAGCAAAAAGAAAACAACTGGTTGGTACGTATCATTTTGATGATATGAACCAACATGTGGATAATTGGGGAGAGTAAATTGGGCATATAAACGACCACAACTAAGCTTCAACTGTTTTGCAAGCGCTAAATCAAATACCAAAATCTCATAAACAAAAAAACGCTATTACTTGGCCCTTATTTATGGCCTGGCAATAGCGTTTGTATAAGTTACTTTAAGTACTACAAGTCATTTATAAAACTTCCGTAAACATCTTTAAATTGATATCCGTCTTCAAATCTGTTTTTATTCAGTTTTTTATAAGATACTAGACCCCATAATACCAGTTCCTTTAAAAAATACTCATCTTCTTTAGGAAACTCTGGCTGGTGCTTTTTAACCAATTCGTTTAGTGCAGGAATGCTGTCCAACGTACGTTTATATTCTTCATCTGTAAAATCGTCTAATAGCTCAAAACCTTCGCCTTGAAAAAACCAATGTAGTAGCTCATCATAAGGCGTTTCGGCATCTTTACGCTCTAACTTGTTTATTTCTGGAAAATACTCAGGAAATAGGGATTTTACAGCATCATCTATCAAGATACCTGCAACACCGTCCGCACCTTCTTGCTCGCCTTCGTATACCAACTCTATTTTTCCAGTTATCGCAGGAATTACACCTAGGAAATCGCTTAAACGCACCATGGTTTTATCTGCACCGGTCAACAAAGCCCTTCGTTCTGCAGTACTCAATAAGTTTTGAAATGCGGTTATACTGGTTCTGGCACTTACACCACTTTTAGCATCTACATACTCACTGTCACGCGCTTCAAAACTGATTTGCTCCAATAAATCCTTAGCCAAATCTGGAACGTAAACCGAATCTGTTTGCCTCCCATCCAAATTAGATTCCTGCTCGGTTATCTTCCTTGCCGTTTCTATATCCTCTGGGTAGTGTGTTAATATTTGAGAACCTATCCTATCCTTCAACGGTGTAACAATGCTCCCTCTGTTGGTATAATCTTCTGGATTTGCGGTAAAGACGAATTGAATATCTAAAGGCAAACGTAATTTAAACCCTCGTATCTGAATATCACCCTCTTCTAATATATTAAAAAGTGCTACTTGAATTCGTGCCTGTAAATCGGGCAGTTCGTTAATAACGAAAATACATCTGTTTGCCCTTGGTATCATACCAAAATGAATTACGCGATCGTCCGCGTAGGAGAGTCTTAAATTAGCCGCTTTTATAGGATCTACATCCCCAATTAGGTCTGCCACTGTTACATCTGGTGTCGCTAATTTTTCATAAAATCTATCGTTTTTATGCATCCAAGAAATGGGTGTATCATCGCCTTTATCATTAATCAGTTCCATTGCGAAACGAGACATAGGCTTTAATGGGTCATCATTAATTTCCGAGCCTTCTACTACCGGAATCCATTCGTCCAATAATTCCACCATCAAACGGGCTAATCTCGTTTTTGCTTGACCACGAAGTCCTAATAAATTAATATTATGACGAGAAAGAATAGCGCGTTCCAATTCTGGAATAACGGAGTTTTCGTAACCCCAAACTCCTTCAAAACTGTCTTTTCCTGTGCGTAAACGCTCTCTTAGGTTATCGCGTAATTCGTCTTTAATGCTTTTACTACGGTACCCGGCCGCTTTTAACTGACCTAGATTTTTAATTTCTGTATGTTTCAATTTCAATTTTTTTGTTGATGCTATATATTTAAATTCTTCTTACTTCAATTTTTTTCTCCTATTCGACTCATAATCCTCAAAAATCATTTCTCCTAGTCCTTTTAGTCCAGTAAAGAAAGCTTTGCCTTTGTTGGCTTCGGTAAACTCACGGATAAACTGCATCAGATATGGGTCTTGAGCAATCATAAATGTAGTAATAGGGATATGTAATTTTCGTGCTTGCCGAGCCATATTGTAGCATTTTTCCACAATAAAATCGTCGAGTCCTGCACTATTTTTATAGTATGTCCCATCGGGAAGTCGCAAGCAACTTGGCTTTCCGTCAGTAATCATAAAAATCTGTTTGTTCGTATTCCGTTTTCTTCGCAGCATGTCCATTGCTAATTGTAATCCTGCAACTGTATTGGTATGGTATGGACCGACTTTCAAGTAAGGCAAATCTTTGATGGGAATAGGCCATGCATCGTTACCAAAAACCAAAATATCCAAGGTATCCTTTGGGTAACGGGTCGTTATCAATTCGGAAAGTGCCATTGCCACTTTCTTGGCAGGTGTTATCCTGTCTTCGCCGTAAAGAATCATACTATGGCTAATATCAATCATTAGAATAGTGCTCATCTGCGCCTTGTACTGGGTGTCTTCCACCACTAAATCTTCTTCCGTCAGTTGAAAACTACCAATACCGTGATTTACCTGTGCATTTTTAAGACTCTCGGTCATAGAAATATGTTCCAGTCCATCACCATACCGGTATTCCCTAAAATCGCCTGTATGCTCGTCTCCCTGTCCCGATTTGCCTGTTTTATGGTTTCCGGCGCCACTCCGCTTGAGCTTACCAAAAATCTGGTCTAGGGCACGTTGCCGTATAATCCGTTCCATTTTAGCAGTTATGGAGACGTTGCTACCAGGTCCTTCACCTTCTTCTCCGTCATCGCCTTTGCCTCCACCATCTTCAAACTCTTCTCGAATGTAGCCTTTGGCCTTTAAATCTTCTATAAAATCTTCTATAGTGTAATTTTCATCCGTTAACTCATACTCTTTATCCAATTCGCGCAGCCAATCAATGGCCTCATCAAAATCGCCCGACGTATGGGTTATCAGTTCTTGGAAAATATCAAAAAGTTTATCAAATGGAGAAATTTCCGATGCTTCGTAGGGAACAAAGCGGAATCCTTTTCTTGTATTCATTGTCATGATATAAAATTAAGACTTTTCGTTTGGATGTGTCTCGAATTTAGGAAATGTTAACGTTGTTGTTTAAGCTTGGTGCCACTCCGATATTGAAATAAGGAGCTATTAATTGGAATTTGTTATGCATAAATCGAGTAGTACATCGAATAGCAGGATGATGTTTCAATATTTAGTTAAACTATTGCGTTCCGTTTAAAGAGTATACTCCAAATGAAAAAAACACCTACTATGATACCTAAATCCGCTTATAGACTTTCTTTTTTACTGTTCATACTTTTTAGTTTTAATGCCTGTTCTGAAGATGAACTTGGCGAAACGGTAGAATCTGATAGCGTAGAAGCAACCGATGAAACGGTATCCGAATCTGAAACGGCAGAGGAAGAAGGTTCAACAACAGAAAGTCCAACGGAAGAAACACCATGCTCGGATACCTCAAGTTTTGTATTCAACGAAAAGGACGGACTTGTACTGGTAGAATTTGAGAAAGCTGAATTTACAGAAGATTGGAAGCTAGAAACTGATAGTGAAAGTCATTCTGGTTCTGGCTACATGGTGTGGAATGGGTCACAAAGTTTAGGAAATCCAGGAAACGGCACTGCAACCTACCAGATAAAAATTGAAAACGCGGGCACGTATCAGTTCCTTTGGAATTCCTCGGTAACCATAGGCGATAATGGCACAGAGCATAACGATACTTGGTTACGCTTTAACAATGCTAGCGATTTTTATGGTCAAAACAGCGCTGGAACCAGTAGTGTGCCCCAAAGATACTGGTAAAACCCCAAATCCAGAAGGAGCCACCAAGGATGGTTGGTTTAAAATATACAGGAGCGGTACTGATCTTGACTTTAAATGGCAGGCGTCCACATGTGATAACAATGCGCATGATGTCTTTGTTGTGTTTGATAATTCTGGCACCTACCTTATGGAAATATCCGCACGATCGTCCGGCCACGGAATTGATAAATTTCTGCTATTTAATTCAACAGTTAACAAAGCAGATGCTATCGCTAGTGAAACTTTTAGTGTTATATCCTGTGATTAATTAGATTTATACTGTTTGCCTGTCGTCCGTAATTAAAGATACAGTAACAATTTCTATTTCTTATTAGACGGTTTATCCTTATACATGCTGCAGCAGTCCTACAATTCTCGTAATTTAGTACTGCTATGCTACAAGAACACCTCCAACAACAAGTCACAGGCTTCCTCAATACGCCGCCCATCTGGGTAAATTCCCAATTCGGGATGAAACAATTCGATTTTCCACAGGTGGATTTAAGCAGTTTCTCCCCTACTCCATTTCCACAAAAACTACGCTTGGGCCACCAGATGGAACAGGTTTGTAAACAAGTACTGGACCATTGTTCACCATATGAGGTATTGCTGCACAACCTTCCCATACGGCAAGAGAAACAAACCATAGGTGAAATTGATTTTATACTAAAGGAAACAGCTAGCCAACACCTTATTCATATAGAACTTACCTATAAGTTTTACATCATAAATCCTGATATATCCGAACCCATACACCAACTTATGGGACCAAACAGACGGGATATGTTCTTTACCAAAATGGAAAAGATTAAAAACGCTCAATTTCCTCTGCTACATACACCCGAAGGAGTTAGCGCATTAAAAAACCTGGAAATTGACCACACTCAAATAGAACATCAAGTATGCTATAAAGCACAGCTTTTTGAACCTTACGGTAGCAAAACCAGCCACCTAAGACCATTGAACCCTAAATGTATTATGGGGTATTGGTTGCGAATGGCGAACTTCCAAACAGGCGCTTTCCTACCATACGAATTCTACATTCCTTCTAAATCCCAATGGGTAATACAACCGCATGAAGATGTAGCATGGACCTCCCATTATGAAACGATGCTCGATATTAACATGCGCCTACTCAAACAAAACGCTCCCATGGTTTGGATGAAAAAATCGGAAACGGAGTTTGAAAAGTTTTTTGTGGTTTGGTGGTAAAGAGAAATACAAAGTCAGAATGTCAAATTAAAAAATAGCACTTACACGTTTTTAGTGGATTACCGGCAGGGCCGTCTTTAAGTAATCACTTGGTTATATTTAGTATCTTTTATAAAATCAATCCCAGCTAGTGCAAGCAGCCTGTGCTTAATTAATTTCAATATCACGCCTGTGCTAGAATTAGTAAACTAGGATAAAAAATATAAATGAGTAGAAAACACAAATTCGCTAACCCTAACTAGAGCATGACCAGTGACCATCTGAGTAAGAACCAATATTATTGAGTTGCTCATTTATTGAAACAAACAACGCAAAAAAAGTTAGTATCTATTTGCAGGTTAGGTTTTATTTTCCGATTCTTATACAACATTGTGCTCAACCCATAACCAACGGTACAATGCTTTCAAATGTAAAGTAATACGTTTATGAAAATAGGAGAAACTATAGCTGTAGAATTCAACGATTTTTCTAAGAACTACACCAATGATATGATTGGCTGTGTACCGCACTATTTATCGCTACTTTCAAGTTTCACCAAACACTTTCCTAATCATTTTAAGCCTACGTCTATTCTTGATCTTGGCAGCGGTAATGGAAATGTTACCGCCCAACTTATTACCTGTTTCCCAACCGCAAAGTTCACCCTTGTAGATGCATCTGCGGAAATGATAAATCTATGTCGTAGTCAGTTCAAAGACTATGATGTTATATATGCCAATACCTACTTCAAAGACTTTTCGTTTAGGGAAGAACGATATGATTTGATTGTTGCCGGATTTAGCCTCCACCATTGTGATGAAGACGAAAAACAGGTGCTTTTTAAGAAAATATATACTTCTTTAAAAAAAGGAGGTATATTTTCCTTTAGCGATTTAATGATTAATAAAACGAATCCTAATCATCCAACGCTACTGAACCAATGGAAAGAATTTGTGAACGATAACTTTCCAGATGGAAAAAAATGGACCTGGTTAATGGAACATTATGAAGCTTTTGACAAACCAACAGATTATTTGAATCAAATAGAATGGCTGAAAAATGCTGGTTTCAATACGATTAAAATTCCTTTCAAAGAAAATTATTGGATGCATCTACAAACCGTAAAATAAATTAGACAATACCTTGCACAAGTTAAGCTCCAGAAAAAATTGAAAGTCTTTAATCATTAGGATAACTAAATACAGAATTCAGTAATGAGAGGCTAGTAATACGTAATGCTGGGTTTTGGTCTAAATCAAAAGGTTTGATTTGAAATAGAAAACGAAAAACTTTAGAAGAATAGGATACCTAATTAAAACTATATAGATATGTATAGCAAATTATTAAACCAATACAAAAAATGAAACAGCATCTAATTTTTATCATGCTCCTTATGTTAGTTTATGGATGCAAAGAGGAAACTTTAAAAGAGCATCAATCAGAAGTAGTATCAATTGCTAAGATTTTTGACGACTATTATAAATTCAAAGATCGCATAAATCCAATTGAAGCTACAAAAGGTGGTAATTACGCGTATAATGATGTTATAGCAAATTATATATCCGATGACTATCAAAAAGACTTAAAAGATAATTACACTCAATTTTTGAATCTGTTAAATGAATTTGATAGTACAGAGCTATCAGAAGCAGACCGTTTGAGTATGAAAGTTATGCAATGGGATTGTGAAGTGAAGTTAGAAGGCTTAAATAACGATATTATAACCATGGCATCACCAATTTATAACTTACCCAGTTTTGAATTGATGCCATTATTTCAAATACAGTCACTGCATTTATATGTTGCTCAATTAGCAGCAGGAGGAAGTGTTCAGCCTTTTAGCACCGTTGAGGATTATGACAATTGGTTGAAAAGAGTAGATGACTACTTCCTTTTTCTGGATACTTCTATTTCTATGATGAAAGAAGGCATGTCTAAGGACATTGTGTTGCCAACTGTACTTACTAATAAAATGATTCCTCAATTAGATGAATTCATTTCAAATCCAGTTAATGACCATTTATTTTATAAGCCAATAGTATCCATGCCTGAAAGTATTAATGAACAAGAGCGCAATCGAATTTCTGCTGCATATAGCAATATGATTAATGCCAAATTAAAACCGAAATATAAAGAACTTAGGCAGTTTTTGGTTACTGAGTATTTGCCAGCTTGCAGAAAAACTTCAGGGATTGGCGCTTTGCCAAATGGACAAGAAACTTACAATTATCTTATAAAGTTACATACCACGACAACCATGACAGCTGATGAGATTCACGAACTGGGAAAAAGCGAAGTAGCTCGTATTTTAATTGAAATGGAGGATGCGAAAAATAAAATTGGTTTTAAAGGTGATATCAAAGCATTTTTTGAGTTTGTCCGTAACAGTCCAGAGCAGATGCCATTTACTGATCCACAACAAGTAATTGATAATTTTAATAGCATTAAGGAAAGAATTAATAAGACATTGAATCAAGTTTTTGAATTGAAACCTAAAGCAGATTTTGTGGTGAAACGCACAGAAGCATTCCGCGAAGCCTCGGCAAGTGCCGAATATGTTCCTGGAACTAAAGATGCTTCACGAGCAGGTATTTTTTATGTACCAATTCCTGAGGTAAAAAAATATAATAAATATTCAGATGAAGCACTGTTTCTTCATGAAGCCATTCCTGGACACCATTATCAATTATCCTTACAACAAGAAAATAAAGAATTACCAGAATTTTTGCATCCAGAAAGCATGGGCGTTTTTGTTGAAGGCTGGGCTTTATATGCGGAATCTTTAGGTACTGAACTTGGGCTTTACGAAGACCCTATTCAATATTTTGGAATGCTAAGTATGGAAATGCATCGTGCTATTCGTCTAGTAGTAGATACTGGAATACATAGTAAAGGATGGACGCGCGAGCAAGCTATTCAATATTCATTAGACAACGAAGCAGAATCGGAAGAGTCAGTTATTGCTGAAATTGAACGATATATGGCAACTCCAGGTCAAGCATTATCATATAAAATTGGTCAATTAAAAATTAGAGAATTAAGAACTAAAGCCGAAACCAAACTAGGTGAAAAGTTTAGCGTTACAGCGTTTCACAGCCAAGTGCTAAATTCTGGAAGTTTGCCTTTAATACTATTAGAAGAAAAAATTGATAATTGGATTAATTCACAAATTTAGATGAAGTCGCGCATCCTGCGTTTTATTTAGCTTTGATAATCTTCCAAACCCCATTTATCTAAATTTATAAAAATATTTTCAAGGAAATTACCCTATCGGTTAGTTTGTATTCAACCTTCGGTGGTAGGACAGGAAAAAAATTCTGAAACAAGACCATCTTCCTCTAATTCCCTTATGGTTTGTGTAAACATTTTATTAAAAGGACTTGGGACTTTCTTCTGTAAAATACCTGAACGTAAAGGACCTTCTAATAGATGAAACAAAACCAAAGGTTTCCATTGTGTTCCTATTAAATTAATGGTCTAATGTAAAGGACAACTACTATCTCTCTTCAAAATTATATTTTGTAGTATTGATAATCATTATTTCACCCTTTTTGGTGCGTAGACTGCCTTTTGGTAAGTTATAGCTTAATGTAAACTAATTTTGAAATTCAAATTATAACGTATGATAGCTAACAAAAATTACCCAAAATCATTTTCACATATTGGAATTACAGTTCCCAATATAAACGAAGCCGTAACATTTTATTCAGAAGTAATGGGTTGGTACATTATTATGGAACCATCTAAAGTCAAAAAAGAAACGGAAACTGCCATTGGCCAAATGTGCATTGACGTTTTCGGAGACGATTGGACGGAATTTGAGATTGCTCATTTAGCAACTTCAGATGGTATTGGAATTGAATTATTTTCATTTCCAAATGGAATAAAAGAAGCGCCTGAATTTAATCCTTTCAATACTGGTCTATTTCATTTTTGCGTGCAGGACCCAAATATTGAGGAACTAATAGCCAAAATTTTGTCCTACGGTGGTAAACAAAGAATGCCCATTAGATCATATTATCCGAACGAAAAACCATTTAAAATGTGCTATGTGGAAGACCCGTTTGGGATTGTATTCGAAATCTACACGCATAGTTATGAATTAACCTATTCATCTGGTGCGTATTCAAAATAAAACCTACAAGTACCTATGTAGATTAAGATAGCTAACACACGTCTTACAAGAAATATCTGTGCTAACCAAAACCCCTGCTCCCACTCGTCATTTACGAGTGGGCACCTAAGTGGGTCCATTTTTTAATAAAATAACAGTTCCAATTATGTTAATTCCTACCCAACATTGCTTGTTTAATAACGGCAAACAATTGTTTTTTCTTAATTTCTACCGGTAGAAGCAACACTGGTGTACAACTAGATTAAGAAACGTGAAAACTAACTCTTTTCAGAGAAGCCCATGAACAATTTAAAAGACTTACATATAAAAAAGGAGCTTTTACCCATGTTCGACTACTCTTTGAATATGTTCGCTAGGAAGAAGATTCTTGCCATTTTAGAAACACCCTTACCATCGGTAGCTATGATTACCGAACGTCAAAACATATTCAAGGGTTTTACAGCCAACCAGAACATCTTGAAGGAGTATTCTTATACCGTCTTGTACTTAAATGAGGTTCATTTTTTTCTGAATGATGAAAAAATAGAAGACCTTTCCAAAAAAAAATTAAAATATAAGGTATTTGCTTCTAGGCAAGAAAAGACGCGCTATACAAGTAAGTTCAATCAGTTGATTCTGTTTTTTCATCGCTTGGAATCGCGGTATTTTTCAAGACTAGATTTAAAGCAATTTCCAGAGGAATACCGTGCTACTATTAAACAAATACTTCAGTTCCTATCAAAATTCGATCTCAACAAATATGCATATATTATAAGAGAAAAGCGTTTAAAGGACAAACATATCATCGCCTTAACGGAACTCATTTACGAGCTAAAGGAAAAGGAATCAATACCTCTTTTCTGGAAGAATTTATTTCTATTCGAGGCCTATCTCTCTATTAATTTAGGTATTCTAAAGAACGATTTCACCTATCCGGAAATAGGCACAAAACATATTAAATTACTAGATTTTTACCATCCGCTTATCAAAGAACCCGTAAAGAACGATTTTGAGAACGGGAGTAACGTGATTGTTTTAAACGGTCCCAATATGTCTGGCAAGTCCACTTTTTTGAAAGCGGTGGGCCTATGTGTTTATTTTGGTCATCTTGGTATAGGAATACCAGCAGCCTTTGGAGAAATCCCCTTTTTTAATCATTTTTCTATCGAAATTAATAGGAGAGATGATATTTTGAACGGTTATAGCCATTTTATGACAGAAGTGATGAATCTAAAAAATGTAGTGGAATGCGCGAGGAACGGAAAGCAATGTTTTGCGATTTTTGATGAACTCTTTAGCGGCACCAATGTAGAAGATGCCTTTGAAATATGCAGAACAACCATAAACGGACTGAGTAGACTTCCATATTCTTACTTTTTAATATCCACCCACATCCAGAAACTAAAAAACGTTTCAAACGACACCGTCTCAAATTACTACATAGATTGTAAATTAGTAGAAGACCTACCAACGTTTACCTATAAAGTCAAAAAGGGCTGGTCGGATGTTAAAGTAGGTCGCATCTTATTCGCTAAAGAAGGATTGAACGACTTGCTAAACTAAACTTTCATCGACTTTAGTCAAAAATAGATGTAGCTATTCTGCAAAATTTATTAAAAAGGCAGGACGATATAATTTAATATAACATAAAGGACACCAGAATAATGCCTGTTGCAGCAACGGGTACGATTATGAGCATGTAAAGGAAGGAGATAATATTGGCTTTAAAAAAAGCACCCTTCCATGAACTCCTATAAAAATTTCGTAGTGCTAGCATGAGGTAAATAACAAAAGAGAAGCAGATGAGCACTTCTATAGCTATGGGAATCTGCCATACTTTATTTATCAAAAGAATGGCACAAAATGAGGCAAATATAAATGTGAAAAAATAAAAGCTAAACACCAAATGGTGGGCAAAGGTGGCCGGTTTCCAGTAAAAAATTTTCAGAAACAATGCAAAAAGTGGCAAAAGAAGAAACATAGCAATGGGAATTGTATCATATAACACCTGGAGTATACCACCACCTTGTTTTTCATAAAACTTCAGCATTTGTTCATAAAACCTGCGGCTAAATGCATTTGCATCCTCCTTCATTCCCATGGCCTTAAATTTTTGATCCAATGGCACCCCTGCAGTGATAAGTGAATCTAACAACTCGCGCTTAAACCCAAAGGTAATATTCGCTAACTGCGGATCTGAGCTCATTACCGAATCTAATTCCACTAACTCTTCATCGGATAAGCCAATTAATTTTTGATTTTTTTTTAAGGCCTTTTTTGCCTCGTTAATATCAAGTGTATCTGCATTTACCAGTACAGCATTCAAGTTATTTTCCTGCTCAAAGCCTTTTTTGATTGCTTGGGAAACTTCAGTATCTGCTTGCCGAACGGTAAAAGAAAATATAAAGAAAAAGATGACTGATATAAAGAGGTAAAATTGCGCAGGATGCAAATATTTTAAACGTTTCCCATCAACAAAACGGCGAGCCAATACGCCCGGCTTTAGCATAAGGGTTGCAAAACTCCTGAAGAACCTAGCATCTATAGAGAAGTAATTTTCTATTGTATTACTAAAAAGGACACCAACGGTGAGGTTGTCTATTGCCTCTTGCCCGCAATAAGGACAGTATTCATAAGAAGAATCAAATGTTTGTTCGCAGTTCCTACATTTTTCATTAGTTGGCATCTGTAATTCTTTCTTTAAAAGTACAACAAACCGAGGGTCAAACAAGAACCAGATTTATAATTATGCTTTGGAATGAAATAAACAATTGTAAAAAAATCAATATTCCTTAGTAGTGTCAATAGCCGAGAAGACTATTTAGGTTTTCGTGATAATGATAGTCAATTGCGAGGAAAATAGAATTATACAAATCACAGCTTAATGTAATGGAGCTATTGGTCACACCGGAAAGTCTGTGTATTTTTAGTGTGTTAGTCATCTGTACTTACTTTTCACACGATAATATCAAAACAATCGAAAAAATGGTACTGTTGACGAGGTGTATCCTAGTCCTTTGCTAGTTGCAAAACAGGTATAGGAAACGTACAAAACTCATCATAACATAAACTTCTGAAAATTCAAAAGTTAGCCCATGAAACTTTTTAAACTATTTATAATCTTAACCATCCTTAGCGCAGTTTCTTGTGAAAACGAAGCCATTCCAAAAACAGGTATTATTCCACAACCCAACAACATAAGCTATCATGAAGGGACTTTTTTAATAACAGCGGAAACCAAGATTGTTGTAGCAGATTCAAAAGAAGGACGTTTAATCGCTGAAGCACTTCAAATCTTTTTAGCAGAAAACTTTAAGCTAAACCTAAAGATTACAACGGCACCGCAAACGAATGCTATCCAACTCGTCTTATCCGAAGAACAAGGGGGAAAAGAAGCATACAAACTAGAGGTGTCTAAAACGGGTGTTCTAATCCGTGGAAACTCGTATAATGGAGTTTTTTATGGGGTACAAACCTTAAAACAGTTACTAACACCAGAAACAATACTAAAAAAACCAGCGCTTAATTTTGTAAGTATTACTGATGCTCCAGCTTTTGGTTGGCGCGGTATGATGTTGGATGTTTCGCGCCATTTCCTAGCAACCGATTCTGTTAAACAAGTCATCGATATTTTGGCCATGCACAAAATAAATAAATTTCATTGGCATTTGACAGATGGTATTGGATGGAGAATTCAGATTGACAAATACCCCGAGTTAACTAAGAAAGGTGCTTGGCGAAAGGTAAAAACCAACAAGAAACCATGGGAAGACTTTGAGGCTACCTACAAAGATAGCACGGGCGACGTGTATGGCGGATATTATACCAAAGACGCTATTACCGAAATAGTTGCCTACGCCGCTGAACGATATATTGATGTGATTCCCGAAATTGAAATGCCTGGACATTCTGAAGCGGCATTGCAGTGTTATCCTAAACTGAGTTGTGACGCTACAGGAAGTTCCGGGGTGTACTGCGCAGGCAATGATGCGGCCTTTGAATTTCTACAAAATATTATTAAGGAGGTGACCCCCTTATTTCCAAACGAATACTTGCATATTGGTGGAGATGAAGTCGGAAAGGATGCTTGGCTAGGTTGTACCAAATGTAAAAAAAGAATGCAGAACGAGGGGTTGACTAATGGCGAGGAGCTGCAAAGTTACTTCGTAAAACGAATGGAAAAATTTGTGAATGCTCAAGGGAAAAAGCTGGTCGGTTGGGATGAAATTCTGGAAGGTGGCTTACCGCAAAGGGCAACCGTCATGTCTTGGCGGGGTTTTGATGGTGGTATTGAAGCTGCAAACGCTGGTCACGATGTGGTGATGTCGCCAAGTACTCCATTATATTTTGACCATAATCAAGGTAAAAGCGAATTTGAGCCTCCCTCCTGGGGTGGTTATAACAGCCTACTTAAAGTTTATAATTTTAATCCTGTTCCAGCAGATATTGTAGCCGACAAACGGCATCACATCCTAGGTGGGCAGGCAAATCTTTGGACCGAGCAGATTAAGTCACTTAGTCATATACAATATATGATGTTGCCAAGGCTATCGGCCTTATCCGAAGCATTATGGACGAATCAAAATCAGAAAAACGAAGTGGAATTCATTAAAAAAATAGCTATCCATTTTGATAGGTTAACGGCATTAGACTATACTTTTGCCGAGAGTTCCTTGTCGCCAGATTATGAGGTGGGCTATGACAAAATTAATAAAGAATTCGTGCTCGAACTACAAAACGAGCTGGGTGTATATGACATTAGTTATACCTTGGATGGTACTACTCCAACACTAAGTTCAGCGGTGTATGGAGAACCCATTCGCTACACAACACCTATTGATGTACATGCGCAGACCTTTAGAAATGGTGCGCCTATAGGGTTTCCATTAAAAAAAACCTTTTCTACAGGTTCTAGCGATACCTACACCATTGCCTATACCAATCCGTATAACGAAAGCTATAGCGGTGGTGGTGATTTCGCCTTATTTGATAATAGATTTGCCAGCCCAAGGGGCGACGATCCTAATTGGCAGGGACTACCTCAAAAAGATTTCGAAGTGGTTATTGAGTTAGGTGAAGCCAATAGCGTATCCTATATTGGTTTAAACTTTTTTCAGCATATTGGCGCCACTTCTGTGATGTTACCCATCGAGGTTACGATGGCTATTTCAGAAAATGGAGACGACTATGTAACGGTATTTACAAAACAATTGGAAACAATAATGGACAGGGATCCGATGATTAAAAGAGTAGAAGCGGATTTTGAAAACCAAAATATTTCCTTTATTAAAATTTTAGCAAAAAATAGAGGTCAATTACCAGAATGGCATATTAGATCAGGAGATGCTTGGCTATTTATTGATGAAGTTACAGTCAAGTAAACCACAGCAGATAATTATAAAGAATTATGGAAATTAACTTGTACTACTTTTAAATTTTACCTATTCTAAATTTTAACCACCTTCGATACCCATTATGAAATTAACTCATTTAAAAATTTTCAGTATTATTCTTTTATTTGTTGGAGGGGCATGTAACAATTCAGAACAAAAGAAGGAAACAAAACCCAATGTGATATTATTTTATCTTGATGATAGCGGATATGGCGATTTTGCACACAACGGGAACCCTACCATAAAAACGCCGAATATCACAAAACTAAAAGTGAGTGGGGTTAATTTTACGCAGTTCTATGTGACCTCCCCTGCATGTTCTGCTTCGCGCTATTCCCTAATAACAGGTCGTTATCCTGGACGATCGGGACTCGGCTCTTGGGTAATTGGTCCTAATGCTAAGAAACATCTACATAAAAAAGAAGTAACCCTAGCTGAAGGCTTAAAATCTGTAGGCTATAAAACAGGGATGTTTGGGAAATGGCATCTAGGATCACCCAACAAGAATAATCAATTTTCTCAAGAAACACTACCTCTTGCACATGGATTTGATGAATGGATTGGAACAAATGTTTCCCACGACTACCGTACCTCAATGCTTATAAAAAGCAATCCTCAAGGTGAAAATCCAATCCATGGGTATGAACTAATTGCAAAAGACTTACCAGATAATGTAAAAATTTCAGAATCGTTAACGGGTATATGTACAAAAGCAACTATGGACTTTATTAAAGAAAACCAAAAGAATCCATTCTTTGCGTACGTTGCTTATAACATGCCTCACCTAGGCCTTTTTGTTAGTGATAAATTTAAAGGCGCATCACGTAATGGGGTTCTTGGAGATGTCATAGAAGAGTTGGATGCTTCTATCGGTGCTATTATGCAAACTTTAGAAGATACTGGCTTAAAAGAAAATACAATTGTGATTTTTGCTTCAGACAACGGGCCTTGGGTTAAGTTTAATAATCAGTCTGATACTAGGTATGGGGATACGCGATTGCAAGTTGGATATGCCACTCCATTTAAAGACGGTAAAGGTTCTACTTGGGAAGGAGGACATCGAGTGCCTGGAATTATTAGTTGGCCTGCTAAAATTAAAGGAAACCGAAATGAACAAACTCCTATTAGTACCTTAGATATATTGCCGACAATTTTCGAAATAGCGGGTATAGCATTACCAAAAGACAGAACAATTGATGGAAGGGATATTCGCCCAATATTAATGCCTGAAACCTATAAAAATAAACTCGATAAGTTTAATTTTTTCTATTCTTATTCTGACAACCAGCCTTCAGCAGTTCGAAAGGACGAATGGAAGTTACATGTTCGCATCGGTTCTCAAACTAAAAATGATTATGGTTTTACTGCGTCTAGAGAAACACCATTATTATTTCAAGTCGAAAAAGATTTAGGAGAGCGAATTGATGTGTCAAAACAATACCCAGAAAAAGTTTCAGAACTTCGAACCGATATTGAACTGTTTGAAGCACAAATAAAAAAAGAAGGTACTTTTTGGGATATAAAATGAGACCTAAGGCTAGTTAGTTGATAGGTATAGGAAATATAGAAATTAGCTGGTACTCTATAAATTTGAATTATTATTAATTTTAACGACCTTCGGTCAAGTAGCATATATGTATATATCATTAACAGGATTTGATAAACGCTTGCTGGCAACAATCCAACTAAAAAACCAACTATGAAGAATTATTTAAAGCTATTAATCATCATACTTTGTATGAGTTGTGCCGATGACAAAAAAGACGCTACCGAGTTGATACAAGTAGACCAAACTACTATCGGCAAACATATGGAGCGTTTAGCTTCAGATGATTTTATAGGTAGAAAACCATTTACAGCAGGTGAAGTTATTACCGTAAACTATTTAAAGGATGAATTTAAAAAACTAGGTCTTTTACCTGGAAACGGAGATAGCTATTTTCAAGATGTACCCATGGTAGAAATTACCGGAGCCCCATCTGAGCATATGGTTATTTCGGGAACTCAAGGCAGCTTCAATTTGGACTACCTAAAGGATTTTGTAGCCACTACAAATAAACCGGTAACTGATATTGGTTTGGAGGATTCCGAGCTTGTTTTTGCAGGCTATGGCATTGTCGCACCAGAATATGGATGGAACGATTACGAAGGTATCGATTGGAAAGGGAAAACAGCGGTCGTTTTAATCAATGATCCTGGTTTTAAATCTGGCGACTCCACCTTGTTTAAGGGAAATGAAATGACCTATTATGGTCGTTGGACCTATAAGTATGAAGAGGCGGCAAGACAAGGTGCAGAGGGACTTATTATAATCCATGATACGGAGCCAGCATCTTACGGTTGGAACGTAATTGAATCTGGTTGGACTGGTGCCAGATTGACTATTGAAAGTGATTTACCACTTCTAAATGTAGAATCTTGGATAAGTGGCGAAAGTGCTCAAAAAATGATGGAGGCATCGACTATGAAAGGTCAAGATTTTAAAGCGATATCCAGAAAAAAAGGCTTTAAACCCATTGTTTTGGACTTAAAGGTTTCCATAGCAATAAAGAATGAAATTAAAAAAGATGTTTCTAAAAATGTAGTAGCATTACTACCCGGTACGGAACGGAAAGATGAAACGATTATCTATTCCGCACATTGGGACCATTTTGGTATTGCAAAAACAATTAATGGGGATTCAATTTATAATGGCTCCGTGGATAATGCATCAGGAACAGCTGGCTTGTTAGCTATTGCGGAAGCATTCAAGAATAACGGTCCTACAAAACGCTCTTTGGTATTCATAGCGGTTACCGGAGAAGAACAAGGCTTGTTAGGTTCGGCTTACTATGCTGAAAATCCAATTTATAGCCCTTCAAAAACAGTAGCGAACATTAATATGGATGCCCTAGATAGTCCAGAAAAAATGAAAGATTTAACGATTACGGGTTATGGACAATCTGAAATGGATATGTATGCAAAAGAGGCAGCGCTTGCCCAAGATAGATACATCATTCCAGACCCAGAAGCTGAAAAAGGGTATTTCTTTAGATCGGATCATTTCAATTTTGCAAAAATTGGAATTCCTGCCTTGTATGCCGGTGGATCTTACGAAGGCTTCACAAAATCTATTGAGGAAATACAAGCCCTAAAGGATGATTATATTATCAATAAATACCATCAACCTTCTGATGAATACAATCCAGAAACAACTGTATTGAGTGGCGTCCAGCTAGATTTACAACTCTTTTTTAACGTAGGATTGAAATTATCCAATGAAGCCAATTTTCCCAAATGGTATGAGGGGAGCGAGTTTAAAGCTGCAAGGGAATAAGCGGAACGCTGGGACTTAGTGTTTTTATTGAATAGAGTCACTCAATTAATCTACGATGTTAAGGGAAAAATTCCTGTATTTGTTTTGAACACTTTTGATTACCTCTGATTTGTCTAAATCATGGTCTTTATGAACATTCGATTTATTATTATCACTCTATTTTTAAACCGCATACACAAGCTTGAAACTACTTTAAATACCTTTATCTACAGCTCAAATACAGGGAACAGTACAACAGATAATATGGACCAGTAACTAATAAAATTAATCAACTTTAAAAATCAAAAGATGGAATACGATACCCTGATGAATTTGCACTTGTTTACCGTAGTTCCCTGTTTTTTGATAGGCACACTATTATTGCTTATAAAAAAAGGGACCGTTATTCATAAAGCGTTTGGAAGAGTATATATGGTACTGATGCTTTTTACAGCCTGTGTTACCCTATTTATGCCAGCAGATGTAGGCCCACAATTCTTGAATCACTTCGGGTGGATTCATAGTTTCAGCTTTCTAACTATTTACACCGTGCCCACAGCGTATGTTGCCATTAAAAGAGGCAATGTGAAGGTTCATAAACGAAAAATGATTTTACTCTACTTTGGCGCCATCATTATTGCCGGCGGATTTACCTTCGTACCAGGAAGGTATTTACATGAAGTGTTTTTTTGAATTTGATTGAAAATATATTCAATACTTGCAACACTAGTTTAAACTAGGGCTATTGATTCCAAAAGCATTATTAATTAATTTTGAAAAGGTTCGAATTCTAAGTTTACAATTAAACCCAAACCTTTTTTATCATCAATTATTAATTACATGTTCAATTGCTATATCCCCTGTTGTTTCCAAGTCTTTTTTTAATTTATCTACGAACTCATATTCATCTTTGGGGTAGTCTAAGTCTACATGGACAGGAATTCCCTTAGCTTCATAGCTTATGCCTTTGGTATCCTTGTAAACTTGATTTGATAATCCAAATTCCCATCCATTTGGTAACTTTTTTTCCAGAATATCTGAAAATATACCTTCAGAAGGAGAACCTAATCGCATAATATCCTCATACGCGAGACTAGAAAGGAGTAAGATTTCTGTAGCACTTGCGGACCAATGGCTTTGCAATATGTGCAGTTTGCCCCCATAAGTGCTTTCAGCGGGTGAAAGTTCAAATGGATATGATTCAGAAAAAGAATCTCCTACCCTATTTTTCTTGTAGAAAACTGTTTTTTCGATGCTAACAAAATAACTTAAAATAGCAAGGCCCACCATATCCTCTCCTCCACCATTAAATCGAAGATCTAGTATGATTTTTTTGGTATCCCCCAAATCGTTCAAGACCTTTCGCATAGTTGTATTCATTCCGTTTATATCATCCATGAAAGGATCTTGTGTTCTTGATAGGTATTTCAAATATAGTTTTTGAGCGTCCTTCTGTGGCATTGTATCAGTAATGCCATATTCACCTTGAGCTCCCATACTATTAATTTGTATATAGCCCAAACTATCATTTATTTTACCCCAAATTGTTCTTGAAATGTTGTGGCGTTTTGGAGTTTTAATATATTTGGCAACTATCGCCATCCTAGTACCTTTAAGGTCTGCGTTGGGCCTAGTATCCCAATTACCAATGGCGGCGGCGTTTTTCATAATCTTATCGGAAGCAGAAATATCCACATGCCCGTCATTTAATTCGCTAAGCATTGCATCACAAATAGCAAATAATTCAGCATTGCTGGTGTTAGCTTTAATTTTATTACGATAAATGTCATGAAGTCTCTTCCAATCAACATTCCGCTCCTTAAAATAAGCATATTCATCGTTAAAGGAATTCCATAATACATCAAAGTTATAAAGTGGATTTTTCCGCTCTTTTTTAGATAATTTTCGATTACATAAACCCGGAAGTGCATCAATATGATCAAAAGTATATGTCGTTACTCCCCGTTTCAGGGTAAGCACATTATTTGAAACGGATAACCCTTCAGATAAAATTGCAAGAGGATATTCAGCACTAGCCGTACATGAGATTTTTGTAAGATCGTAAATCCTTATATTTTGATCATCAATTTCAGCTACCCAGCCATAACCTCTAGCCATCCATGTTCCTGCCATATCATTAGATAATTGGGTATGCATAGATGTCATTGTGTTACAAACAAGAATACTTACCAGTACACCGACAATAAGATATTTTTTCTTCAAACTATTCTTAGTTAATTATTAGACTACAAACAAAGAGCATTCAAACTAAGAAAGCGTCTCAATACCAGTATTGACACCTATTTATTGCTCTGTATTAGTCGTTTTCTATAGTCGGAAGGTGACAATTGCGTACTACTTTTAAAAATACGGTTAAAGCTTGATTTTGATTTAAAGCCACAGTCGAATGCAATTGCCAATAGGGTATATTTCTTAGCCTCTGGTGATATCATTTTTATTTTCACTTCTTCAATTCTTAGATTATTCACATAATCGTAAAAAGAGAATCCCATATTTTGATTGAGTAGTGTAGAAAGTTTTTTGTCTGGAACCTCAAGAATATGCGATAATGCACTTAATGTCAAGTTTTCATTTAAAAAAGGTTTTTCACTTGCCATTAAGTCATTCAGCGCTATGCTAAGATTTTTCATCTCAATTGAATCGTAGTTGTATTTCTTGATGGAAACCTTGTTAATTTCTTTTTTCTTTGAATTTTTATTTTCAAGGGTATCATATAAAAAGTCGGGTAATAAAACTTTACTCTGCATGATACCATAATACCCCAAATAAACTACCATAAAAACAATGGGGATAACGCTTATAAAACCTATTTCAAAACCCATATCCCCAAAGAAAGATTCGTAAATACTAGTTGAAATATCAATTGTTAAAATAATTATACTAGCCAGGAGCATATACCTTACCCAGTTTAAGTCTTTATTTTCTAAATTAGAATAATTGAATTTAACCAATTTTCGAAAACGCATCAGCTTTAGGTAGGTTACTATACAATACAGATAAGAATACACTATTGTAAATAATAATATAGGCTGCATTCTTTTGATGTAGTCCATTTCATAGGTTTCATTAATCATACCAGCCAAGGCAGGAAATGATATACCAATGACATACACTATTGGAAAAACAAAATGAATGATATTATCTCTAACTGAATTCTTGGCACTCCCAATAATACCCTTGACATATACCAATAAAAGTGGGCCTATAAGAACATCGGTACTATCAGAAAAAACAAACGTAATGTAAAACAAAAGACGAATACGATGTAAATAAGCGTAATAGGAGATAAAAACAAATAGAATTGATAGAAAAATCCAAATCAATACTTTATGATGGGCTTCTTTCTTTTGCTTTTGTATTAGAAATATAAGAAGTAAACCGGTGACTAATATTCCTGTGATTAATAAAAAATCCAGTATTAAGTCCATTGATTTATTTCTTTCGTTTGATTAACTCCTCCTCAATATCCCTTAGCGTAAATCCTTTTGCCTGCAAGAGTATCATATAGTGAAATAATAAATCACCACTTTCGTACAGGAATAATTCATCGTTATTGTCCATAGCTTCGATTACGGTTTCCACAGCCTCCTCCCCAACTTTTTGCGCAATTTTGTTAATGCCCTTTTCAAATAATGAGGCGACATACGATTTTTCGCCATCCGCCGCGTTTCGGCGTTCGGTAATGGTCTTTTCTAAATCTGAAAAGAAACCGAATTGCGATTCGTTCTTCTCGTCCCAGCAAGTATCACTACCTGTATGGCATGTAGGCCCGACAGGATTTACAGAAATGAGCAAAGTATCTTGATCACAATCATTTTTGATGTTTATTACATTTAGAAAATTACCACTTTCCTCCCCTTTGGTCCATAAGCGTTGCTTGGAACGACTAAAAAACGTGACTTTCCCCGTTTCTTGGGTTTTCTCTAAACTCTCTTGGTTCATGTAACCCAGCATCAATACGTTTTTGGTGCGTGCGTCTTGGATGATGGCTGGAACTAATCCATCAGTCATCTTTTCCCAGTTCGGTATGTTATAATCCATGTTTTCTTTAGTCATTTTTTACAATTTCATTTGTCAGTATGAACACGGTCAAAGACCTTTAATGTTCCAATTACTAATGCTCAAGCTAAAGCAAACTTAACCGCAGCATAAGCATGTTCCTTGGTCGTATCGATAACCGCAATATCACAGTCCTCTTGTTTAATTAATAAAGGTATTTCAGTACAACCTAAAATAACTGCTTGCACACCTTCTTTTTCAGCCTTTTTGATAATATCTAAATATTGCTTTTTAGAAGCAGTAGTTATAATACCCTTAGCGAGTTCCGTATAAATAATATTATGCACAACATCCCTATCCTCTTTATTGGGTATTAAAATCTCTATACCAAATTGATTTTTGAGAATGTCTTTGTAAAAGTCCAACTCCATTGTATATTTTGTACCTAGCAATAACACTTTTTGGTATCCTTTTTTTTGAACTGCCTTACCGGCTACTTCGGCTATGTGTAACAAAGGAATCGATATACTTTTTTTCATCGTTGGAACACTAAGATGCATTGTATTGGCGCAGATTAGAATTATTTCTGCACCTGCGTTTTGCAATCGTAAGGCGATATCCGTCATTTGAGTATGTAAGGTATCCCATTCACCATTCGCCTGTTTTTTAGAAATTTCTGCAAAATCAACCGATTCAATAATACACTCGCAGGAATGTTGCGCACCCAAGGTTTTGGCTACTTTAGTATTTAATAATTGATAGTACAACTGCGTGGATTGCCATGTTATACCGCCTATTAATCCAATTTTCTTCATGATTTTGAATTATAAATTTTCGCTACTTGTATGCCTGAGCGCAGTCGAAATAAGCTACGTTACATATGGTGTCTCAATTTTACACTCTAACCGGAATCCCTTCCTTTTGTAACTGCTTTTTTAAATCCTTTATTTCTATTTCCTTAAAATGAAAAACACTGGCGGCTAAGGCCGCATCCGCTTTTCCGTTTACAAAGGTATCGGTAAAATGTTGCACATTCCCAGCACCACCAGAAGCAATAATAGGAATATTAAGCTCGGTAGATAAACGAGCCAATGCCTCGTTTGCAAATCCGTCTTTGGTGCCGTCATTATCCATAGAGGTAAATAGTATTTCTCCAGCGCCCCTTCGTTCCACTTCCTTGGCCCAATCAAAAAGGTCTAACTCGGTTGGCACCTTCCCACCTACCAAGTGTACCGTCCACTTTCCATCGATTTGTTTTGCATCAATCGCCACAACAATACATTGCGAACCAAATTTAGCCACTAAATCATTGATTAATTGCGGATTTTTAACAGCCGAGGAATTAATGGAAACCTTATCTGCACCATTATGTAATAGAATATCAACGTCTTCAACCGAAGAAATACCACCACCCACGGTAAACGGAATATTAATTTTTTCGCCCACGCGGTAGACTAAGTCCGCTAAGGTTTTTCGTTTTTGTTCCGTTGCCGAAATATCTAAAAAAACAAGCTCATCAGCACCTTCTCTACTATATATTTCTGCAAGTTCTACTGGATCGCCAGCATCTCGCAAATCAACAAAATTGATACCTTTTACGGTTCTACCATCTTTAATATCCAAACAGGGAATAATTCTTTTTGCGAGCATTATACTTTATTATTTTTGGTGTTCAAATCCATTCCCTCATAAAATCCTAAATCTTTATTTTTCAACTGCTTTACCCAAAATGCAATTTGACCGGTGTGATAGGAATAGTGTTCTACAGCATGTAAAACGACCCCTACTCCCGAAAAGGAGAAACCTTGAACTTGCCTCATCTTCAAAAATTGATCTATTGTAGCATCAAATATGACCCGTTTGGCCGTATTAACAGTATCATCCAGTTTTTGAAGTAGCTCTATTTTTGTGAGTCCACTTATTGCTATAAATTCCCCATCCCTATTTCGTTTATCCTCTGTTTCGCCAAGCGATGAAATGATATATTGAGAAATATTACCACTCAAATGCAAAATCAAATTTGCTATACTATTCAAGGAAGCATTAGGTTTTTGCCAGACTTCGCTATCGGTTAATTCATCCAGGCTCTTATTAATCATACGGGTACTTTCATCCATACGATAAAGTGCATTTTTGACTAATTCTTCAACCAACTGTTCTTCTTTATCCATGGCTTAAAATGTACGTTTCTAGTTGTTTTAGGCTAATTCTATTCTCATAGATTGCTTTACCAATAATGGTACCTTCACAACCTAATTCGGCAAGTTTGGGCAATTCATCAAATGTAGATATTCCCCCAGATGCAATTAGTTTAAGTGGCCGTTCACCAGCTGTTCTATCTATTATCTTTTGGTATAAATCAAATGAAGGTCCTTCTAACATGCCGTCCTTGCTAATATCGGTACAAATCACATATTGAATACCTTTGGCTTGATATGACTGAATAAACGGAATTAGTTCCTCTTTAGACTCCTCTTGCCATCCGGAAACTGCTACTTTTTCATCCAAAGCATCGGCACCTAAAATAATTCTATTAGAGCCATGTTTTTCAATCCAACCTAAAAAGGTATCTGAGTCCTTTACTGCAATACTGCCTCCAGTAATCTGGCTTGCACCACTTTCAAAAGCGATACGTAAATCTTCATCTGTCTTTAAACCACCCCCAAAATCAATTTTTAATTGGGTCTGAGAGGCAATCTGTTCAAGCACGCGGTGGTTTACAATGTGTTTAGACTTTGCTCCATCCAAATCTACCAAATGTAAAAACTGTATTCCGCTTGCTTCAAACTCCTTGGCCACTTCTAAAGGATGTTCGTTATATATTTTCTTGGTATCGTAATCTCCTTTAGACAGGCGAACGCATTTACCATCTATGATATCTATGGCGGGTATTATTCTCATTTTTTTAACGTAAATTTTGTTTATCAATGCACATCCATAAAGGAGAATTTCCAATTTGATTAAATCCAAAACGCTGATAAAAACTATAGGCATCTGTGGTCTTTAAGGCTACTGTTTTAAGGCTTTTAATAACATCATCTTTAAGCATATTTTCAACTATTTTTTTGCCATATCCTTTGCCTTGAAATTTTGTAAATATGATAAAATCCATAAAATAACCAAAATATATATAAACCGTAACCACCCTTGCAAAACCAATCTGTTCATTTGCCTGGGTATACATTCCAAAACAGTAGGAATTTGATATTGCCTTTTTAACATCTTCCACCGTTCTACCATCACACCAATATTCATCAGCTATGAAATGTTTTATGGCGTTTACATTCAATAAATTTTTATCATTTGAGATGAAAAAATTATTTTCCATTATATTTTTAAAAAATTAAATAAGATATTTTCACCAACTGAGCTACTCTTTTCTGGGTGAAATTGAGTGCCATAAAAATTATCCTGTTGTAGGGCAGCGCTGTATCTTAAACCATACTCACATTCGGCAATAGTTTCCGCACAAACTGGAGCGTAGAAACTATGAACCAAATAAATATGCTCCTTTTCATTAATCCCTTTAAACAATTGAGATTTTAAATCGGTTATTTGATTCCAGCCTATTTGTGGAACTTTTACATCAGTACCAAACTTAACCACATCTATATCAAAAATACCCAATCCTTTTGTGTCGCCTTCTTCAGAAGAATTACACATCAACTGCATTCCCAAGCAAATTCCTAGCACCGGCTGTTGTAAGGTCGGAATCAAATCATGCAAACCACTTTCCCAAAGTTTCGCCATAGCGCTACTTGCCTCTCCAACACCTGGAAATATGACCCTATCTGCATTCCGTATTTCTTCCACATCATTACTTAGAATAGCAGCATACCCCAACCGTTTAATGGCGAACTTGATACTCTGGATGTTTCCTGCTCCGTAATTAATAATTACTATTTTCATTCATTTAGTATTAGGTACTGCGTACCAAGTAAAAACAAATTTTAAAGACTTTTTACTATTATAACATTCCTTTAGTACTCGGTAATACCATTTTTTCAACATCACGTTTTACAGACATCTTAATCGCCTTGGCGAAGGCTTTAAAAATAGCTTCTATTTTATGATGTTCGTTAGCGCCTTCTACTTTTATATTAAGGTTGGCTTTGGCTCCGTCTGTAAAGGATTTAAAAAAGTGATGGAACATTTCCGTTGGCATGTCACCTACTTTTTCGCGTCTAAAATCGGCCTCCCAGACCAACCAGTTACGACCTCCAAAATCTATAGCTACCTGAGCTAAACAATCATCCATAGGTAAACAGAAGCCATAGCGCTCAATACCTAATTTATTTCCCAATGCCGCATAAAAAACTTCTCCCAGTGCTATTCCAGTATCTTCTATGGTATGGTGTTCATCAACCTCTAAATCACCATTTACCTTAATCGTAAGGTCCATTTGTCCGTGACGCGCTAATTGGTCTAGCATATGGTCAAAAAAAGCAAGTCCGGTCTTAATATCGCTTTTACCAGTGCCATCAAGGTTCAATTTAATGTAGATATCGGTTTCGTTGGTTTTCCTGGTTATTTCCGAGGTTCGTTCCTTAAGTTTTAAAAACTCATAGATTTTTTCCCAGTCATTACTTTCCAATGCAATACTGCTATCCAAGGCTTCTCGCTTAATCGTAATTTCACCTGTACCTAGATGGGTATCGTCATTAATGAATATTCCTTTAGCCCCAAGATTTTTGGCCAGTTCTATATCGGTCAATCGATCACCAATTACAAAAGAATTCTCAAGATCATAGGCATCAGAAAAATACTCGGTTAGAAGACCTGTACCCGGTTTTCTAGTATTTGCTTTTTCATGCGGAAAAGTTCTGTCTAGAAATACCTTATCAAAAACAACACCTTCCTGTTCAAAAGACTTTAGAATGAAATTATGCACAGGCCAAAAGGTATCCTCAGGAAATACATCGGTTCCCAAGCCATCTTGATTGGTTATCATAACCAACTCATAATCTAGCTCCTTGGCAATTTTCCCTAAAAAGGTGAATACTTTTGGGTAAAACACTATTTTTTCAAAAGCGTCTATTTGTTCATCAACCGTTTCCTTTATAATAGTTCCATCACGGTCTATAAAGAGGACACGTTTACCATTAAAAGAAGTATTATTTTCTTGTTTTCCTTTACTCATACTAATGATTTTAATGCGGTGATTAAAAGGGTATTCTCTTCGGGAGTTCCAATCGTAAATCGTAAGGTGTTCTCACAAAGGGGCTGCGTTGTTCGGTTGCGAACTACGATTCCTTTCTCTAACAACTGATGGTATCGTTTTGAAGCCTTATCGACTTTAGTCAATACAAAGTTGGCGTCTGAGGGATATATTTTTGAAATAAAAGAAATTTCCGATAAGGCTTCTATAAGCAGCTTACGCTCTCCAAGAATGACATCAACTTCTTCTTGCACAGATTTCTGGTCGGATACGCGTTCCATTGCGCTTTGCTGCGTCAATTCATTTACATTATACGGTGGTTTTATTTTGTTTAAAACCGCTATTATCTGTTCCGAGGCGAAACAGATTCCTAGCCGGATTCCAGCCATACCATAGGCCTTAGACAAAGTCTGTGTTATCACTAAATTTGGGTGTTTGGATAGTTTAGAAACCCAACTTTGTTCTGATGAAAAATCGATATAAGCTTCGTCAATAACCACCAAGCCTTCGAAGTTTTCCAGCAACGTTTTAATTTTTTGGGTCGATATGCTATTTCCAGTGGGATTGTTGGGCGAACAGATAAACAATATCTTGGAATTGTTATCCATAGTGCTTAAAATCAAATCTACATTCGGTTGAAAATCAGTATCCAACAAAACGGTTCGGTTCTCTATCGTATTAATTCCTGATAATACTTGATACATCCCATACGTGGGCGGTAAAGTAATAACGTTATCAATTCTAGGCTCACAAAAGGCACGGAACAATAAATCCAATACTTCATCGCTACCGTTACCTAGAAGCATGTTTTCTTCCTGTATTCCTTTCTGCTTGGCTAATATGGATTTAAGACTGCGTTGTTTAGGATCCGGGTATCTATTTACACCATTCTCGAACGGATTCTCATTTGCATCTAAAAAAACCATTTTAGAGCCATCAGAAATATACTCATCCCGTGCAGAAGAGTAAGGGCTTAGGCCCTTTACATTCTTTCGTGTTATGTTATCTAGATTAAAACTCATTTTAAACTATTCAAACGAAGTGTAACTGCATTTTTGTGCGCCTGTAAACCCTCAGCCTCCGCCATTAACTCAATAGCATTCCCTATATTTTGAATACCTTCTGCAGTAATTTTCTGAAAGGTCATGCTCTTCATAAAACTATCCAGATTAACACCGCTATACTGCTTCGCATATCCATTGGTAGGTAAGGTATGATTTGTTCCAGAAGCATAATCTCCAGCGCTTTCTGGAGTATAATTACCAATAAAAACAGAACCTGCGTTTACCGTGTTTTCCAAATAAAAATCCTCATTTGTAACACATACGATATAATGCTCCGGACCGTATTCATTTATTAAATCGATAGCCGTTTGGTCCTCTTCAACATAAATTAATTTGCTTTTGGCTATTGCCTGACGTGCAATTTCCTTTCTAGGTAAATCTTCCAATTGTAAGGCTACTTCAAGTTCTACGCTAGCAATCACCGCTTTTGATGTTGACACGAGAATGACCTGACTGTCCACCCCGTGTTCTGCCTGACTCAATAAATCCGAAGCTACAAATGCGGCAATGGCAGAATCATCTGCTACGACCAGCAATTCACTTGGTCCCGCAGGCATATCGATGGCGACTCCATGCTTTGTGGCAATCTGCTTTGCTACAGTTACATATTGGTTACCTGGACCAAATATTTTATAAACCTGTGGTATCGTTTCCGTACCAAAAGTCATTCCTGCAATTGCCTGAATCCCACCAGCTTTTATTATTTTAGTTACCCCACAGAGTGATGCAGTATATAGTATAGCAGGGTCTAATTTACCTTCCTTATTTGGCGGAGAACAAAGCACAATTTCTTTACAACCCGCTATAGTAGCTGGTACGGCTAACATAAGAATTGTTGAAAATAAAGGAGCTGTTCCGCCTGGGATGTACAAACCTACTTTTTGAATAGGACGCTTTTCTTGCCAGCATCTAACTCCTTTTGTAGTTTCTACCTCCACCCTATCCGTAACTTGTGCCTTATGAAATAATTCAATGTTTGATTTTGCTAATTGAATCGCAACTTTTAAATCAGGTGAAATAAGCTTTTTAGCCTCGGCAATTTCCGATGATTTGACCAACATATCATCTAATGAAACAGTATCAAACTGCTTCGTATACTTTTTAATAATAACGTCTCCTTCTGCCTCTACTTGTTTGAAAATATCATTTACTAAACCCTCAATAGCTTCCACAGTCTGAGTAGGTCGTCTTAAAACGTCCTTCCAATCTTCTTTTTTTGGATTATATATCTTCTTCATTTGCTTTCCTTTTAGTCCTAAAGTTTATCGAAATCAAGATAGCTTACAAAACCATCTTTTCAATTGGGCAAACCAAAATACCTTCTGCACCAGCTTGTTTTAATTCATCTATCACTTCCCAAAAGGTGTCTTTGTTAATTACTGTATGCACCGAGCTCCATCCCTTATCTGCCAACGGAAGTACCGTAGGGCTCCGCATTCCTGGCAAGAGCGCTAGAATCTCATTAAGCTTATTATTTGGTGCATTCAACAATACATATTTTGACTGCCGTGCTCTTAAAACCGATTGAATCCTAAATTGTAATTTACGCAGTATTGCTTTTCGTTCCTCAGAAATAGTTGGGGAAACTGCTAAAACAGCTTCACTTTTAAGCATTACCTCTACCTCCTTCAAATTATTTTTGAATAAAGTACTACCACTAGAAACAATGTCGCAAATACCATCTGCCAAACCAATATTAGGTGCAATTTCTACAGAACCACTAATAATGTGTAAGTCTACGTTTACTCCTTTTTCAGCCAAATAGTTTTTTACAGTATTCGGATAGGATGTGGCAATGCGTTTTCCTTCAAAATCTTTAACAGAGTTGTATTTAAAAGATTTTGGCACGGCCAAAGATACTTTACACTTAGAAAATCCCAGCTTTTCTGCAATAGTAATATCCGTTCCCTTCTCTATCAATACATTTTCACCTATGATAGCAATATCTACAACGCCATCTCTAAGGTATTGCGGAATATCACCGTTACGTAAATAAAATACTTCCATGGGGAAGTTTCTACTAGACGCTTTTAGCTGGTCTTTCCCATTATCTATAGAGATACCACAGTCTTTAAGTATTTGAAGAGAATCTTGGTTTAACCTTCCTGATTTCTGAATTGCAATTCTAATTTTTGTCATTTGTCTTTATTGAAGTTAAACAACCAAAACAGGTTGAAAAACAAAACCCGTTTGATTGCTCAAACGGGTTTTTAAATATGTTGTACTACTA
>CAZMUV010000002.1:0-17813 GCA_964569345.1 uncultured Maribacter sp.
GCGAATATAGAGATAACTCGTAGTATTTAGTAAATCGTATACGATTTACTATCTTTACCACATGGCTAAAAAAATAAATTTACGGGACCAAGTGCGCGACTATCTCCTAAAAGAAATGACTAAAGGTACGCTAGACCTAGGAAAAACTATAAATCTAGCGGCAGTATCCAGAGCCTTGAACTTGAGCGTTACGCCTATACGGGAAGCATTAGCGCAACTACAGCAAGCACATATTATAAAAGCGGTGCCCAACCGAGGTTTTATTATTGCAGAATTAGACGTGAAGGAGGCGGAAGATTTGTACGACCTCGTGGCGAGCTTAGAAGTTATGGCCATTGAAAATAGGGAGTTCAGTGAGACAGATATCATTAATTTAAGAAAACAACAAGACGTTTTTGAAAATGCGGCAAACGCTATTGCTAGAATTCAGGCAGATATGGAGTTCCATAGATTACTCACCCAAGGCTTTGAGAACGAATTGGCACTTCAATTACTTTATGATTTAAAAACAAGAGTTTTCTTTTACGAGCGCGCTTTTATGTCAGACGATTCGTTTTACAATAAATCTGATAACCAGCATGAAGCCATTATTTCCGCTATTGCCGATGATAATGTTCCCACAGCGTCCCTCCTATTAAAAATGAACTGGATGCTGATTTTGAACTATATTCAGAAAAAATTGACTGAATAGAAAAGTACTATTTTAAATCTTCTAAAAGTAAAGCCGCAGAATCCGTAATCTTCTGATAACTTCTGTAGCCCCATCTTGAGAAAAAAAACACCCCTAAAAAGGCGATTAAAAGACTTATCAATTGCGCTATTTTTAATGGTATTAAGAACACATCTTTACCATCAAAAATTTTAGTAGTTGTTGGAATAATTAAAAACATCATAATAACAGATAGCGTAATACTAATCTTCTGTAAGCGTAATAATCTAGTTTTTAACTTTGTATACCTCACTAAATTTTCCTTGTATGTTCCCTTAAAAATATCGAAATCTTGAATTTGTTTTAAAGCGGTAAGCACTAATATGGGCATTATAATTAGGAAACTTAAACAAAGTGTACCACATGCCTGAAGATACCAAGTATCCAATTTGTTGAAATTAACTAAAATAAGTACTGCTACCCCAAAACATAGAACTGTCCCGGCCTTTTCGTAAGTACTAATTTTTTTAAACTTGTTCTTATACTTGGTACGTGTCATCTCCATTATAATGTTATTTGTAAGTTTCTTTTGTGTCTCTAGTTCCTTACCCATTTGGGTCCAAGCTAGTTGTAATTCTTCCAGTTCCATAATCCTAGGCTTTTACAATATTATCTTTTAATTTTTTTTTAATACGTGAGATTCTAGTCCCTACGTTAGAAGCTGACAGTCCTGTTATCTCTGCTATTTCGCCATAACTTTTTCCTTCCAAGACCAAAAGCATTAGCCCTTTTTCTAACTGATTCAAGTTTTGAATATAGGAATGTAACATGGCTAAACGCTCTTCGTAAATAACATCTTCAGAAGGCATTCCTATAACAACTCCTTCTGACAAGGGAGCTGTTACAGTATATCTTTTTGATTTCTTTAAGTGAGTAATAGCTGTGTTCATACCCACGCGATACATCCAGGTCGTAATTTTTGATTCTCCTCTAAAGGACTCAAAACACTTCCACAACTGATACACAATTTCCTGAAACAGATCTTCTCTATCCAGTGGCGTATTCGTGTATACGGAAGCAACCTTTATAAGCAAGCCTTGATGCTCTTGTATTAATTTGGTGAATTCTGTCTCACTGGCCATTAGATGCTTTGATTTACTTAATATGTGTCACTATGAACACAAAAATCACATAAAGTCTAAACTGATTTCACTATTGATATACAACATGCTTAAATATAGCACGTTATATTGCTAAATTTATCTTATGCAATTCCTAAATAAAGAAATAGAAGCATTGACCAAAAGAAAAAAGACCCAGTCTCTTATAAAACCGGAAATCTCATGTGGTATTTTTCAGGATGCGGAAAAATTAATAGATACTAGGCCAATCAACAAAAAAAATGATTAACCCAATTATTCGAAAAGCGAAGCATCAAGCCCAGGTACTAATTGTAGTGCGTTTTTATAGTACACTTTTTTGAGTACCTCATCGGATAGGTTTAAGCCGTACATTGACCAAAAAGCATGGTACTTTTTGTAGTAGGGAAAGTATTCGTCATTACTCTCTAACACTCTAAAATAGGTCGGAAATTCTTCCGGCTTCCAGCTATCCTTACCAAAAAGTATTCTGTCTTGGTACTTGTCAAAAAACGCTCTTGCATTTTGAGGTTGTCGTCCTAATTCCGCTATCACGGCAGCAATCCCTACATACATATTAGGCATTTGGTCCATAAGCGCACCTAACTTTCCTAAATTATTGGCATACCAGCCCATATGTGCATTTATAAAATTAGTTTTTGGATGCTTTTTAAACACATTATGCTGTTCTTGTATAATTTGCTCCCAAGGTGCAGGGTCGGTAGCAGACCTTTTTCTCCTTGGTCGTGTCTTTAACTCTAGCCATCTTTCATTACTACTATCCATATCATCCCAAAAAGATTTAGGATCGGCAGCATGAATAAGAACAGGAATACCTAGTTCACCACATTTTGCCCATACCGGATCTAAACGCTCGTCATCTATGGCGACCCTATTACCGTTTATGTCTTTATAGCGTAGTCCTAGACTTTTAAATATTTTAAGTCCCCTTGCTCCGTTTTTTACGTCTTTTTCCAACTGCGCTGCCGCTTTAAGGCCCCAATCATCCGTACCTACACCTTCAAAATCTACGTTAGCAAAAACCACAAAACGATTAGGAAAGCTTTTTTCTATGTTATCGACCTTTTCTTTTAAACTGGCCCCTGAGCCACCACTAAGATTTACCATGATGCCTTCGTTTAACCTCTCCATGTCTTTAATTAGGGTTGTTAGTTTTTCAACGGACATATCCCTTTGATGGCTGTGTATATCTATGAATCTAAACTTAGCACTTTTAATCTCCTTGCTGGATACTACTAATGTTGACGTAGGATTGTAATCCTCAAAACTCATCTCTTGCGCCACTAGTGATGGCACAACTAAAAGGAGAATTATTGCGCTAAGGAGACTGTTTTGGTAAAAGATATTTTTATTCATTTTTAGTTCTTGTTATGCATTTGGTATAGTGCGGTATATGTTTCCGGAGTATCGATATCTACAATCAGTTCACCGGCATCCAAAACTAACATTTCATCTTTGTATTTGGACATCAGGAACCGTGCTCCATAATCTTCCTTCAAATGTATCAATTCTCTTGCTAGTTCTACGCTGAAAATCGCAGGAACACCCGATTTATTTGAATATTTAGTTGCTATAATGCATGCGCTACTCGTTTTGAACAATTCTATTAGTTCTGTAAAATATGCACTAGTTAGCATAGGTTGGTCTGCTAAACAAATTAATATACCATCGAATTGATGCTGCTGTTTTAAGACATAATCAATTCCGCAGGATATACTACTCCCAAGTCCGTTTTGCCAACCTTTATTTTTAATGAGTGTTACTGGCTGAGAAGCCAGATCTGAATGGGTCTTGATGAATTCTGAATTTGCACCCAAGACCATAAACAGATGTTCTTTCTGAACCTTTAAGAGGGTTTTTAGGGTATGGACCAACAAGGTACTTCCTTTCCAAGGTAACAACTGCTTGATGCCTTTCATCCGCGAAGACTCTCCAGCAGCCATTATTAAAACAGCTATGTTTCCCGCACTATTCAATTGTGAATTCCCTGTTTTTTGTCTCGCAACATCATGGGTTGCTGATTTCGAATAACAGCAAGTATTTCAGAAAGGATAGCAACTGCAATTTCCTCAGGTGCTTCAGCACCTATATTGAGTCCGGCCGGGCCGTTAATCATATCAAAAAACTCAAAATCATCTTCGGGGTATAGCTCCATGTACTCCCCAAATAACTTCTCCCGTCTTTTGGTAGGGCCTAACAATCCAAAATACATGGGGTTCGAGTCTTTAAGCACCTTCAAGTATTTTAAATCCTTTACATAACTATGCGTCATAAGTACCACTGCTGTCTGGCTGTCAATCAGATTTATGGGCAATGCTTCAGATGCAACATTCCATAGTTCATGTATTCCTTCGAAGTCGCTCAGAACTTTATCTTCTTCTGGTACAGTTGCAACAATTACCTCCCACCCAAGACCAACGGCCAGATAGGATAATTTTACGGCATCATGTTCACCGCCAATAATCACTAATTTATATGCCGGCTTCATTTTTTGATTAAAAAGTTCCATTTTGGAACTAATATTAAAATCAGCCTGTATTGGAAGATTTGAATTGTCAATATTAATATAAGAACCCAAACCTTCAAAAACGCCATACTCCTTTTTGTATTGAGAATGTATCGTAAAATCAATTCTATCTTTAAACGCATATTGCAAGGTTTGCAACATACTTTCGTTTACATCAAAAGGCTCCAATAAAATAAAGAGAATACCTTCACAGCCCAAGCGAAACCGCCCGTCATATGTCATCATTTTAGCCACACCAGTTTGAAACACACTAGCTGCTTGGAATACTACCTCCTTCTCTACACAACCACCGCTTACCGCTCCTATCAAGGTTTCGTTCTCACAAATAAGCATACGTACCCCTGGTCTCCTGTAAGAAGACCCGTCCAGAGCCACAACCGTAGCCAAAACAGACCTAAGTCCTTTTTGTTTATTAGTTCTGAATCCTTCTATTATTTTTCTAAACTCGTGCGTCATAGTTCACAAGTTATTAAATTTTAATTGATGTATTCTTTTTTCAATTCAACTTTATAATTAAAATCCTTACTTATTTAACCAGTACGTGAATTTCAACGTAAGCCCCCAGTTTCGACTTGCATAAGGCTCAATAAAATAGTTGTTGGTATACACCAAGAATAGGTCCGATGCAGGACTGTAACGCCATTGGAATCTAGAATTTACATTAAGGTTACCCGTTTGTTCATTGTATTGGAAAAGATTGGAAAAAAACACTTTATTGGTAAATGTAATATCCACTTCAGATCCAACGAGCCAAAACTGTGATTTGTTCCAAGGTTCTGGTAAATTAATATGATTATAATTCACATTTGCGCTTATGCTTACATAGGGCTGAAATCGATACCCTAACTCCGTGGATAAGCTTGTACGGTTACCATCCAAATAATAGCCACCCAGCCTACCCGCAAAATTATAGGTAAAAAGGCTCTGTGGTCTGGAATTAAATTCCCAACCAAAAGCATTCCAGTTATGCTTGGTACCTGTCGCCAACTCTTCTTTACCTAATCTTGTGGGGTCAAAAGGTGAAAGTAATTCAACATAATCATCTGAAATAAAGAAGAATAAATTACTCCGATTTATAAAGTTGAAATTATATACTAAAAAATTAGTGCGGTCAGTTTGCTTAAAGGATTCATTAAAAAAGTACTTAAAATTCAATACGGGTCCGTGACTTACCAGTTTGCTTTTTTTTGGAAAAAAAATATGACCTGCAGAGGAACCAAAACTAACATATCCAGTACGAGGAACAAAACCCACTTCTGCCGTGTAATCTTCAGCTACCCATTCCTGTTGAAAGCCCCAATTCCACTTTCTACTGTTATAATCTATATTAGCAGCCTGTGTAACGCCGTTACCTTTCTGCCCTGGGCCAAAGGACTTTAAAAAAAAGGCCTTCCCGTTCCAAAGATTGTTGGACGATGCTAAATTATATTCTACACCCAGATTTCTATTGAATTTAGGGTACAATGCTTGTACTGAATCATTTTCGGTTGGATAATTAATTGACTGTTTATTCACGAACATCAGACCAATATTAGAGCGTTTAAATACCTTACGTTGTAGCGAAAGAACCCCAAAATTTTGACTGGGTAGCCCTGTTGCATCTATACTAGACGTTTGCATGTTCAATAGGCCTACACGCCAATTTTCGTTCAAATTACCACTTATACGCGCCCCTGCCTCTATGGGCACACCAAGACCTATCCTACGAGAGAAAAAGGGACGAATATTATCATACCCGAAATTTGCAAATAAATCACTGTTCTCTAAAAAGAACTGTCTTCTCTCAGGAAAAAATAATTCAAAGCGATCTAAATTTGTGACTTGCCTATCAACCTCGACTTGTGAAAAATCAGGATTTATCGTCAAATCAAGATTTAAAGATGAAGTAAGGCTGAATTTTACATCACCTCCCACTTTTACCTCATATTCAGAATTCTCATTATTTTCTAGGTCTTGGGATACATTACCTAATACATAGGGAATAATAGAATAGTTGATTCCTGGAGGCGGTGGCGGTTTATCCCAAACCAAAGTACCGGTGTACGCCAATGATGCAGTAGGAAACTGTCTAGGTATTGGGGTCCAGCTAGATTTTTCACTCGATTTTAAATCAAGCCGACTAAAATTAATACCCCATTCTGTTACCCCAGCTTCATATCGAATCGATTTGAACGGCAGTGCCATCTCAAAAACCCATTTTTCATCATTTTGTTTAACTTCAGAAATCCATTTGGTATCCCAATTAAGATCTATTTTTCCACCAGCGAACATGGTGCCATCCCATTGAGCGCCTGCAGCATTGCTACCAAAAGAAAAACCCGTAGTTTGGTTATTAAATGGATCCATGAACAATAAAAAGTTGTCATTCTTTCCAAAAGCAAAATCTCTTCGGAGAGATTCTACAAAATTCTTACCTTTTTGCTCATTATAAAAAATAGCTAATAGATAGATGTTTGTGTCGTCATAGGCCATTCGTATTTCAGAAGTATTTACTGCAGGACCATCATCCATGGGCAGCACCATAAAAAAATCCTTAGCCACATCAGTATCGCTCCAAGTAGAATCATCCCCTACACCATCTATAGTTATTGGCCCGGTAGCTCGTTTTATGTTTAACCGAAATTGATCATTTTTCTTTTGGGACGATAAGCAAGTAACCAAAAAAAGCATTGAGAATAATAAAACTGTTTTTTTCAACTGTTTTTAATTGTTTGGCTCTAAATTACTGCACTTCGAAGTAGAAAACAACATAATCAGCTTATGGTCTTTAACATTCTTTAACACAATAAATAAAACTACCGATAATTTATAAGCGGAAAGTGCGTTAATTTTGTTGAACAGAAAATATATGATTATGAAATCGTTCTTTAGAACTTTTACTACCCTTTTAGTTATCTCCCTTATTGTTTCTTGTGGAAACGCGGATGATGATATTGATTTCAACTTGAACCAAGGCGAAGGCCTTGGCGAAGGAAAGCCTGTGGACGATTGTTTAGGTCTAGATGAGGGTGAATTGGTACTATCCATACAGGACCAGTTTACAACAGCTCCTGGAAAGGTGTCCATTTTCTTTAAAGTCTCTGATACCGACGGCAATCCTGTTTCAGGATTAACTGCGAATCAATTTACCATTTATGAACAAGGAAGGAATGATGATTGTTTTAATACGATATCTACCTCTGAGTCCTTTGCGCGTATTTCGCCTAATTCGCAAATATTCAACAATAATACCTTATTGGTTTTAGATTTGAGTAATAGCGTTTTGGACAGTAGCCTTGAAGAATTGAAAATCGCTAGTGCCAGTTTTGTAACGAATGTAATGCCAGAAATACCACAGGAATCCAATCAAATGGCTATCTACTGGTTTGATGGTGAAGATAAATTGCACCTGCTCAACGAGCTTACTTCTTCTAGGTCAGAATTAATTGCTTCCATAGAAGGTATAACAGATGATATAAGCTCTGATCCTTCAACAGATTTATATGGAGCGGTTATCAAGGTTACAGATATCGCTTCTGATCTTATTAAATCGACTACGGAAAGAGACAATATTGGTGCAGCCTCGGTAGTTATCTTTACCGATGGTACCGACCAAGCATCTCGCTTTACGGAGACTGCAGCGCTGAAGAAAGTAAACGAAGCCAATGCAAATATTTCCTTCTTCAGTATAGGGTTAGGTAGCGAAATAGATACACAAGTATTGTCTGATATTGGAAAGACAGCCACCGTATTTGCGACTAATAAGGAAGAATTAGAAGACACCTTCAACGATATTTCAGACAAGGTATCCGAAAGGGCCAACAGTTTTTACCTATTTGAATATTGCAGTCCAAAACGAGATGGTAGTGGTGAGAATAATTTAGCTATACAAGTAAAAACAGGTGCTAGAGAAGGGGCTGTGCAGACGAAATTCGACGCCAAAGGTTTTACTGGAGGGTGTGAATAAAAGAAAAATTTCATTTAAAAAAGAGGCCTATAGGCCTCTTTTTTTGTGTAAAATATTTAGTAGTCAAGATACTAGTAATCAATTATTCACGACTCATAATAGCAAAGATTTCCAAAAACACAAAAAATAAAAAACGTCCGTTCGTCGATTTTTTCCGTAAATGGGTTTGAGAACAATTCATATAAATCTTAAATAACGGTAAAATGAGAAAAACAGCAGTAGTAGGAATAGTTTCCATAGCCCTTTTAGCTTCATGTGTATCCAAAAAGAAATATGTAGCCTTGGAGGATAATTTGTCCCAGACCAAAAGTATGCTAACCAAGACGCAAGTAGAGAAAGAAGAACTAGAAGGTAAGTTCGCAAAAATAGAAGCACGTGTAGCAGAATATAATTCTAAAATAAATTCCTTAAAAGAAATTAACGATACGCAGTACACTTCCGTTGGTGATGTTGCCGTAATGAGCAATAATACCAAAGCTAATATGCGTAAGGCCTTGAAAAATGTTGATCCAGCTAAATTGGCCCTAGCAACAACACTTCAAGATTCTATGAATTTGGCAGTATCTTATAAATTACAACAATCTATATCCGACACTAACGAAGACGTAGATGTGAGTATAGATAAAACTGTGGTGATGATTAATATTTCTGATGAACTATTATTCAACACCGCGAGCTATAAAGTAAGTAACAAAGCGGACAAAATCCTTAAAAAGTTAGCTGAGGTCATTAAATCCGAGCCAAGTATGGAAGTTATGGTTGAGGGCCATACAGATGCAAGAACTATAAATACGCCCATGGTTACCGATAACTGGGACTTAAGCGTCAAACGTGCAACTTCTATCGTTCGCGAGCTACAGAAGCAGTACGATGTAAACCCAAAGCAATTGATAGCCGCTGGGAGAAGTAGTTACTTGCCTTTAGCTGAAAATGATTCTAAAGAGAACATGGCCAAGAACAGAAGAACTAAAATCGTTATCCTTCCTAATTTGGATAAATTCTTTGCCTTATTGGATTCAGATACTTTGTAGAAAGTAGATTAACAACGAATAAAAAGGGAAGCAAAAGCTTCCCTTTTTTTATGACGTATTTAGAGATGTTCCAAACAACAATCCGCCGTTATAAACCAGATTCTTATGTCTTTTATGTAGGGTTTTGTTATTCTTAGTTGTTATACTATTGACCCCAAACAAAAATCAATGCACATCCTAAAAACTTTGATATGAACTTTAAAAACTAGAAATCATGGATGTATTCAACGAAATTATCAGAAATAGTGCCTTAAGCTTACTTTCTACCCTGTATAAGAACTTGGTATTACTACTCTTTTCTGCCATCATAGTCACCTTATTCGCTATGTTGGTTATTCTATTACGTTACGGTTCTCAAATGACCCTACAATTTGGTTACTAAAATTTTCATCTATAAATCATCGCATTCGGTATCGTAGGCATTTGTTGTTTTAAATCGATTAGAAAGCCGTTAATAACTGCATATTCCAAAACTCCATTTTTCTCAAGAAAAAAGGTTGGATTAACACCAGGTTGTAGTCTTAATTCTGGAACTTCATAGGCTTTACTAATCATATGAAATGAAACTGGCGAATTTAAAGCGGAGATAGGAATATCGGCCATTCTAAGATAGCCATAGCCATTCTTTAATAATTCCATTGGATTTATGTCTTTCGCTACTGACATCCCATCTAAAACCCCGGGATATACCTTAGCCTGCTTAATAGTGTGTGCACTAGCATCTAAGGTTTCATATCCGTAATATGTGGAAAGGTCACCCTGATCTATAATCCGACTACTATACCAAAAACTATTATGGTCTTCATAATCCACTTCCATTTGATTAATACCCAAGTCCAGAGTATAGGTGTTTCCAAGGAGCTCGTATGTGGCACCTAAAATCTTTAAATCAAAAAATTTTCTATCGTTCTCCGGTATTTTTTCATATTCGGATATGGGAGTGTCGATATAGTTTTGTTTGGCTATGGTGTAAATAGCAGAGAGAATGGATACATAATTAAGTTTTCTGATTTCCTGTTTCTCCGTATCGTTTGGGTATCCGCCAGATTCAATTAAAATAGTACTTGTCCCCCATTTCTGAATATTATCCCCAAATGCTCTAGGTTCAAAATCATCATTATACCGACCAACTTGTCCCGGTGCATACTGTTGCAGTATATTGTTCATAAACACAATAATCTTCATAGCGTTAGCGCGAACTTCGTTAATGTCCTTCTCATAATTATAGGCTGGTGCTAAATAGGATATCGTAGCAGGTTTATCTGTTCGCTCTGCATTGTAATAGGTACTTTGGTCGTGAAGATTAAAGCCGAAATCGGCCTCTAGGCTATCACGTACCCTTTTCAATGTTCGACTTTCTGGTGATTGCAAACGCAAGGCATCCCGATTTATATCAATACCTAACAAATTTCTTCTTTGAAACAATTCCGCCCCATCTGGATTTAGCATTGGAAGAAAATGAATCGTAAGGTTTTCCAATATAGCTTCCTTCTCTTGTTTAAAATCAGGACTATCAAAGAAATTTAGTATATCAAAAATAGCCTGTGTTGCCGTAGGCTCGTTACCGTGCATTTGTGACCAAAGAAAAACACTCGTTTCTCCTGTGCCCAGACTAATCAAAGACAAGCTTTTTCCGGCTATAGAACTACCTACTTTAGTGACCTTAAATTTTGAATTTATGTCGGCCTTGGTAATCAAAGGGGCAATTTCAGCATGCTTTATTCTCCTTTTATTCAAGGATTTCTCCTTATAGGTTTCATAAGTATCGTACAGCTCGGTGGTTATATCCTGTGTCTGACTTGTTCCAAAAAAAGGAACAAAAAAAGTAATAAAGAGTGCTAAATATTTCATTATGATAGTTGATTTGTAGCGTGATGTAAAAATAATATAATCCTATCGAAACCTATGTTTAGGATCATGCTATGATTTTGGCAAGGGTTTAAAATTTAGATCATCGACTGCTTTTCTGACCTTTTCCATAAAATCGTCTCCTGGGTCCGTTTTTACGGTACGGTAGCCACTATCTTTCTCTAACCAAAGCGGGTGATTTTCAAACAGCGTATATTCATAATGACCTATCAAATAATCAATATCATATTTGTTTGACAAATAACGCACCAACCAAATATTCGATTTTAATTGGGCCTTAGTTAAGGGCTGTCCAATGTCTCCCCCCACATTCTCCACGCCAATAGCACAATGATTTAAACCAATGACATGCCTTGCCATAGTGGTTTCTGGCAAAAGTCTATAAACAGTACCATCACGATCTACCATAAATTGAGAAGACACATTTAAACCACTGACAGTTTTAATATCAGGTCTCCAATTAGGCAGCGTAGCATTCTCAAAAGCCTCATATGATTTTTGAAGCGTTGGAATAACAGTCCAGTGCAAGACAATCATTTTTGGTGTTATTTTCGGACTATCGACTTCCAGACCATAGCGCTCTTGAAGGTACTCAAGTGTTAAAAGTTCGCGTTCCTCATCGAAAACTATAGGTTTATCCACAATACGTATGGCCGATTTACAAGACGACAGCAACAAAGCACTAATCGCGAACACTACTACTATTCTCATTTTTCAATTGTATTTAAAGTATCCTTTCGTACTCCGTATGAAATTTCTATTTTTCTTCTGCCCCAAGCTTTAGCCTTTTCTACATTTTCATCCATATAAATATCTATGCGATTTCGCCATCTTGGATGCATTTTATCCTTTACGATGTAAACACCATTAAAAGTATCAATTTTGACTAAGGTATTGTAATCCAATCCTTTTTTCAAAAGATCTCTGGAAACTGCAATCCAATTAACACCGGGCTTAATGGAATCTCCCCATGCGGTAATTTTAGGATGCTCATAGGATGTTTGTCCTGGGGTAGAATTATACGCAGTAGCCGTTACCGTTAAGGGTATCCAATGATACGGGTCTTCTTGTTCAACGAATTGCTTGCAGGAAAAACACAAGAAAATCGCTATTGAGAATAAATAAGCTTTGCGCATACTACACGTTTAGGTTACATATCAACCTTTAAATGTTTTGATTTATATATTTCCGATGTCCAAAAGATACATTTTTTTTGGAACTATTTAAAACATGTCGCTTTAACGTATCGTACTCCCCTATTATCGTTTTCTATTCGAGAATTCATGAGTTTTGACTAATTTTGCATGGCTATGGAAAAAAAGAAAAAACCAGATTATATTGTTTTTGACGAGGAGACCCAATCCTATAACGGAAAACTACTACCTTACTCTAGCAGTGTAGCTGCGCCAAAGATTACACCACCAGATGTTACTTCTTGGAAAAACACCAATATCGTTAGCGCAAATAATCAATTTCAAGCGCAATATGAAGCGATACAGGAAGAATACAAACGCTTAATGAATGATTTTGAGCTAAACAATTTGGTGTACAGTGCCAAGTTTGGTTTTGAACCCATAGTAGGCAAGACCTATCACTTGTATCAATCCAAAGACGAGAGTACTTTCCTATCCTTGATTTTACCTAATGAATGTAATTTTAAGCATTTGGGCAGTTTTAAATTAGGGCCAAATAGAACTTGGGAAAAGTTATAGCCCTGGCAATGCTACGTAGCTAGAGTCGTCTGGCATCATTTGAAAAGTTTTAGCTTTCCACTCAGCCTTGGCCTTTTCTATCTTTTCTTTGTTATGGGAGACAAAATTCCAGTAAATATGCCGCTCTTCTAGAAACGCTTCGCCGCCAAAAAGTAATACATGTGTATTGGCTTCCACAATGATTTTACACGTATCAGCGACTTTACTAACCAAAATATTTCCCTTACTTATGACCGTTTCACCTACTTCTATGCTCCCATCAACAATACATATACCTATTTCTCCTTTTAAATTATCTAAGGTATTTAAGGCATAACGCTCTTTTGTTTTTAATTCAACCATAAACAAGGGCGAATGCACAGGAACTGGAGATTTTCTACCAAATCCTTCCCCAGCAACCAAGGTAAAACTCGCAGCGCCATCTTGCCAAGTGGGTAAATTTTTTGCTTCAATATGATGAAATTCAGGATCTATATCTTCTAGATGTTTTGGTAACGCTATCCAAATTTGATAGCCATGCGCTGTAAATCTTGCTCCATTCCTAAGGTACTTTGGAGTGCGTTCTGTATGGGAAACACCTTTACCCGCAACCATCAAGTTTACAGATCCCGATTGTATCACCTGTTTTGTTCCAATACTATCCTCGTGCATCAATTCTCCTTCCAACATATACGTAAGGGTAGAAAGACCAATGTGTGGATGTTGATCCACATCCATGTAGGTTTTTGGACCTAATATGGTAGGCACCATGTGATCAATAAAGATAAATGGACCTATCATTCGTTTCTTACGAAACGGAATTAATCTGCCTACCAAAAAATCACCAATATCCCTGCTGCGTTCCTCAATGATTAACCCGATGTTCGACATACTTCCATTTTTGTTAAATTTACAAAAATGATAATTTAAAAAACATTGAAAAAAACAAAGTTCATTCTCCCAGTTATCGTCGCTCTCATAGGTTTTATAGTATGGAAGAACTATCCCAAACTGAATCTCATCTCAGGTTATTCAGCTAAAAATATGGCTTCTAACCATTTTATTGCCAACAGAGCATTAACTGATGTTCAGAAAAAAGACAATGACATGCCTTTGGTAAAACTGGCAAGTTTACAAGAATCCGATAGTACTTCTGTTATTAGTTCCGTTTATGGACTTATGCCTCGGGAAAGTATTTACCGGGAGGGCCTAGGTTGTGTGCTGATTACTGATGACTACAACAAATCGCAAAAACTACTGAAACCAAAACGAACTAAAGTACAGAATGTAAAACCTTTCCCTTATGGAAACACAGGAAGAAAAGATACCGTTTTTGAAAATATTGATTACGACCAAGTCAACCTAGCAGTAAGCAACGCTTTTGCTAATTATGAAACACAGAAGACCCGAACAGTACTTATTGCATACAGGAATGAAATTATTGTAGAAAACTATAGTGAAGGTTTTACAAAAGAAACCCCTATTTTAGGATGGTCTATGACCAAAAGTGTTTTGGCTACGCTGTATGGTATTTTAGAACACCAAGGAGAAATCTCAATGGACTACCGACCCTTTGCCGATGACCTACAAATGAAAAATACGAAAATCGGCATCACCCTAGACCATTTATTGCGAATGCAGAGCGGTCTGGCATGGGAAGAGGACTACACCAAAATCTCAGATGTTACACAAATGCTATTTCTTGATACAGATATGACACTAGCACAGGCCAAGAAACAACCAATCGCCCCACCTACCGAAATATGGAATTACTCTTCGGGTACAAGCAATCTTTTATCTGGGATACTACGCAATCAATTCCAAAAACATCAAGACTATTTGGACTTTCCCTATACTAATTTAATTGATAAAATAGGGATGCACTCCATGCTATTAGAGACGGATATGGATGGTAATTTTGTAGGGTCTTCCTATGGATGGGCGAACACTCGGGACTGGGCTAAATTTGGTCTTTTGTATCTAAACAAGGGTATGTGGAACGGAGAACGATTATTTTCGGAAGATTGGGTTAACTATATTACAAAACCAACCGCACACTCTGATGGCGTGTACGGAGCGCATTTCTGGTTGAATTCTGGCGGTAAGTTTCCAGATGTGCCCAGAGATATGTTTTCCGCTAACGGATTTCAAGGTCAGTATGTTTTTGTAATCCCATCAAAAGACCTGGTCGTTGTTCGTACCGGCTTGGCAGAAGACCCAGAATTTGATGTGAATAAATTTTTGAGTGAAATTTGTGCAGCGGTTAAATAGGAGAATGAGAAGACATTATTGATTTGGCCTATAGGATATAAAGCAGCAAGAGCTTGGTCATCAATTACCACGGCTATAAAGACGTGACAATTAAATAAGCTCTTGTCTGACCACTAAAAAATTCTTTGTTTAAGCTTATAAGACCCCTCTTTTTAACGGTAAATACTGCACTTTCTCCTATACACCACAAAATCCCCTAAGTTCACAACAAATCTTTCTCAAACCTGAACTCCTACCCTACCTTCACAGTGTAATAAAAACGAATTAAAATTTTTCATTTTCATATAGTGTTCTCGTAAAAGAGTCTAGTCTTCACAGATTGGACTCTTTTTAGTTTAAGGTATTTTTGTATACAAAGTATGTATAGCTCTATCTAAAACTTTATGTAATACCTTTTTTTTAATCTTTATTCACCCTAATTGTAATTCTTCGGTTGGTAATTATAGTGCCAACATTTACAGTTAATACTGCTGTAGAAGAAAATAGGATTACACAGCTATTTGCAGCACTACTAAGCATGACTCTATAAGAGGAATTATTCAGAGCTAAAGGTGGTCTTGTTATGGTTAAAACTACACTACTTGTTCCGTTGTATATTGTATTGTCAGATATATCATTCCACTGAATACCATCAAAAAGTTGCCATTGGTAGACATCAGCTTCAGATGCAATTACCTCTAGGGTTCTAGCGCAACCTGTACAAATGGTAACATCACTGGGTTCAGTGATAATAGTAACATTTTTTACTTCTTGAAAATCAAAAATACTATTAGTATTTAAGTCATTAGGTACAGTATATCCATCTGTATTTCCTATCACTAAACCATTTGTAGTATCATAAGCAGTGCCTAAAAGTTCCCCTATAAGGCTTAAACTTTGAGAAAAACCTGCTTCTTGAACATCATTACATGCATCACCATCACTATCGAGGTCTATAAAATCTTTTGCACCATCATTATCTGTATCTTCAGTTTGGTACAAAAGAGCTATAATCCCAGAATCAACAACTGTTTCTATACTATCATAAATACCATTAATACCAACAGAACCATTACTTAAATCTATAATTCCATCATTATCTAAATCTAGACCTCCATTACTGGATTCTACGATATCATAAATTCCATCATTATCTGCATCAAGATCTAATTGGTTAGGTACATTGTCATTATCATAATCCTCGTCAAATGCACATGTTAATGGAGCTAAACTTGTAAAAGGAATAAACTGCTTAGAAATAGATGAACTCGCATAAGACACTTCTAAACCTTCCCCGCCTGTCCGCTCAAAGAAGAGCACTTCTATATTATGTATTCCTGCAGTTAAGTTTATGACTCCTGATCTCTCTCTCATTCCATGTAAACCATCATTATTTACTACTTGAATTCCATCAATAAATAATTTAGACCCATCATCAGATCTTGTGTAAAACGTGTAATTTCCGCTGGCTGGGAGTGAAATATATCCTTGATATCGTATAGAGAAGGTCTCCCCATCACCTGGAGTAACAGCTGCGTACAGTGCATCAACGTCAAAATCACTTACGGTTCCTGATGTTGTAAAACCAGTGGTAGGAATATTATTAACAGTAAAACCAGAAGGAGCTACATCGTAAAACTCATAATTTAAATTTCCAAAACAATTAATTTCTTCTATATCCAGTATCCCATCGTTATCATCGTCTAAATCAGATCTGTTTAAGACACCGTCACCATCTGTATCAAAGTCAACATAAATCAATACAACAGCTGTATCACATGGTATTGATCCAGCGACACAAATTTGATAGGTAATCGTATATAAACCTACGGTTGCTGTTGGTGGAATACTTAAGGTACCATCTGTATTTATTACTACGCCTGTTAGACCACCATCTGATATAATGGAAGCATCAACATCAGCAACTACAAATGAAGCTTCGTCTAAAGTATCGTTTGTATACAGAGTTGGTGTAAGAACACCTGGGAGAAAGGAGTTTGCTGAAAAATCATCAGGAACAGCATTTATTGTTTGAGTTTTTGCTAGTGCAAAGAACATATTAGTATTAACCGTAAAATCCACATCAGTAAAGGACAAAATACTACCAACTAATGTTACTCCTGTAGTATGTTCTATTGCTCCTGAACTAAAGTCATCATCAGTATCTATTAATAAAGTAAAATCTGATGCGGAACCATTTGGAAGATTAAATCCAAGACCTGAGATATCAATTGCTAAATTAATATTCCCTGGCGCACCCGTTATCGTTGTTTTCCATACTTTGTTAGTATAGGTGACATAAACACCACCGCCAGTATAAGGTCTAACACCCGTAGCGGAATTATTACCCCATAGGATGTAGTCTTTGTCTGTTGCAAATGAACTTCCCTTATCTATCGTTACTATAGATAAGTTATTAATGCTCTTTGATTTTCGTTGGTCCAGTTCCGTAGCGTCATCTCTACCTATTCCAGTTACATCATTATGATAGCTCGTATTTTGGGAGTAATCCCAGGTAACCGTACCGTCAGATGCAAAGTAATCTGCCTCATCTTCTGGAGTTCCTGTATTATTTGCGCTGTTCTTGGTAATCCCATATTTAACGGCGAGGTAACTTTGGATACGTTCCTGTTCCAAAGAACTAGGTGCACTGGTGTACACAATCATTTCTGCTAACTTGGTGTTTGCGT
>CAZMUV010000002.1:17913-89454 GCA_964569345.1 uncultured Maribacter sp.
TAAAAATATACGAATTACCTCCCCATGGGTTGAGTATGGCAAGACGACCGTTCGAAGTAGTCTCGTAAAGTAAGGTGCTGTTATTTAGTGAATTAGCCTTGGATACGGAATAGACCCATATATCTGTATAGGTACCTGTACCAAGTAGACCACCATTTACTTGTAAATAATCATTAGTGCCATTAAAATTTATAGCTGGGTTAAAATTTACCTGTTCTGCCAACAAATCTGGTGCATCACCAATTTGAATGGCATCTGAAGTACTTCCCGTTTGATTAGCCCATGCAGTTACTGAACCTGTACCAGTAACACCAGAATCTGCCTTAAGCCATAACTCTAAATTCGTAGTAACATTTCCTGGGGAGGATTGTGCTTCAACATGACTTATACTTAGACAAATAATAAATAAATAAAAATATTTCATTAAGGGGATTAAAACAAGCTACTATCAAGAGTACTGTTATAATCCTTAAAAAAAATACTATTGTTGTAAACCCAGAGTTTTTTGTTGTAAAGATTAATATAACTGCTCTAAAAATGTATCCTATTTTATTATTGACTTATCTAATATTCGACATATGTACATGTATTATGACAAGTTATGTCTGGTCTTAAGAATAATGCTGGAAAAAACTTAACTCATAGTTTGGTAATACTTTCCGTTAGCAAATATTTCAAAAAAAATACAAGTAATAGGTTTATGTTTGAAATAGCCACCACTTTATATTTATATTTCAGAACGATGATACAGAAAAACTTACTGCAAATGTAGTAGTAAAACTAAGGCAACCACTTGTTCTTCCCAAAATCAGGTTTTCGCTTCTCTAAAAAAGCGTTTCTACCCTCCTTAGCCTCTTCGGTCATGTACGCCAATCGTGTTGCTTCACCTGCAAATACTTGCTGACCTACCATCCCGTCATCTGTTAAATTCATAGAAAACTTTAGCATTTTGATTGACGTTGGGGATTTCTCCAGTATTTCCTGTGCCCATTGAAAAGCGGTGTCTTCTAATTCATCGTGAGGGATCACAGCATTTACCATACCCATATCAAAAGCATCTTGTGCAGAATAGTTTCGACCTAAAAAGAAAATCTCCCGTGCTTTTTTCTGCCCTACCATTTTTGCTAAATAAGCAGATCCGTAGCCACCATCAAAACTGGTTACATCGGCATCGGTCTGTTTAAAAATAGCATGTTCCTTGCTGGCCAAGGTCATATCGCAAACAACGTGCAAACTGTGTCCACCACCTACGGCCCAACCTGGAACAACGGCAATAACCACTTTGGGCATAAAGCGAATCATACGCTGTACTTCCAATATATTTAATCGGTGTTGTCCGTCTGTGCCAACATATCCTTTCTCTCCCCTAGCTTTCTGGTCACCTCCACTACAAAAAGACCAAATTCCGTCTTTTGTAGATGGTCCTTCGCCAGATAACAGCACAACGCCAATAGAGGTGTCCTCTTGTGCATCAAAGAAAGCTTTTATAAGCTCGCTAGTGGTACTCGGTCTAAACGCATTGCGGACATTGGGCCTGTTGAATGCTATACGGGCAACCCCATCACACTTTTTATAGGTAATATCTTCGAATTCTATGGCGGTTTGCCAGTTTGGACTTTTCATATGATTATTTTTTAAGTGATGGACTTATTTCCCGATGCTTCCTAGCTCAATTCCTTCAGAATATGCCACTCTGATGTTATTTTCATGAAAGACTTGCTTAATAGCCATATGGGCCTCAAAAGTAGCTTTCCAATAATTATCAGGTAACACATAAGGGCGAATAGCCAGTATGATATTATGACTATCAAAGTTTTCGATTCCTATTTCTGCTGGTGGTTCATTGAGTATTAAGGGAGTATTGGCTAGCACTGTAGTTATCATCTCCCGTACTTTAGGGAAATCTTCGGCATAAGGAATATGAGCATTTAACTCTAGCCGGACCAAACCTTTTTTAGAAAAGTTAGTTACAACGCTATCTGTTATTTTTGCATTTGGAACAATAAGCGTCTTATTTCCTGGGGTTACCAATAGGGTATTGAAAATTCCAATTTCCTCTACCTTTCCAAATTTATCATCAACCTGTATCCAATCGTGGACTTTATAGGGCTTTAAAAAAAGTATCAATATGCCTGAGGCAAAATTCCCTAAACTCCTTTGCAATGAAAGGCCGATTGCAAAACCCATAGCCGCTACTACGGTTACCAATCCGGAAAGTTGTACGCCCATAATGGACACGGCCACCAACACAAGGATAATCTTAAGCACAGTAGCTACCAGAGAAATAATAAACGGCCGCATGGTATCGGAAATACTTAGTCGCTCTAAACTCTTAGACAGTAAAAGGTCTAACTTTTTTAGTAGTTTAAAACCTATCCATAGCACCAGGATTGCTGCAAAAACCCAGGGTGCAAAGGAAATAATAGTATCTAGTATGAGTTGTGTGTAGTGTTCAACGTTATCCATGGTTAGCGCAATCAGTGTCTTACAAAAATAAGGCACTCACGGGAATTAAAATAGGGTTTACGCTAGTATTCTATTTGATGCGTTTACCGTTTTCAGATAGTTACATGTTGGGGAACACACCATTAATTTATAACTACATAGTTCAACTATTCGCTTCCATTGGTCAAAAGTTCAACTTTTAAAAATGGAAGGTTAACCTTGTATTTCGGGTGAACGATTATTCTCCAGTTACCCTAAAAATCCATGTTTTCTCAAGATATTTTCCGTCCAGCTTAGATTCTCTAGCCTTTCTCGCTTCAATAATAGAAGTATATCTACCCAAATACACATAGTTGTATTTATTGGCTTCCCTATAAAAAGAACCTGCAGAAATACCCCTCTTTTTTATATCTGCCATAAAGGCATCAAAATACCGCTTTGTTCCGAAAACATTGGCAATAAGGTAGTATCCTGGGGCTAAACTACCTTCTTTGGTTACCTCTTCATAGCGCTCGCCCGCTTTTGGTTTTACAACTTCATTCTTGATCGCTAAACGCTCGGCTTCATCCTTTGCCTCAGCTACCGCTAATATGGAATCTTGTTGTCGTTGTACATTTATAGCAATAGCCTCTTCACGTGCTTTGGCAATCGCATTTATCGAATCTTGACGCTGTTGCCGTTTTAAAGCGACCATTTCTTGAAATGCTAAAGCCTCCTTTGCTTTAGTAATGGAGTCTGCCTTTCGTTTTAAGTCGCGTTTAGAAACCTTCTCCGCAACATCGTTCATTTTAGCTACTTGTGACAACGAATCCTTGTACTGCTTCGCCCTTTCCTTTTCTAACCGCTTTTGAGCTTTTAGTTCTTGGTTGGTAAGAACGTCCGAATTTTCAAGCTCTTCTTGTAGCAATTGTTCCTTCTCTTGTTCCGCCAGAAGCTTCTCTTCTTTTTCTTGTTCGGCTAAAAGTTCCTTTACCTTTTCTTGTTCTACCAAAAGCTCTTGCTCTTGCTCTTGCTCCGCTATTAGTTCTTCCTCTAACATCTCGGGTTTGGCCCTACTATCAAAACGGTAAGAGGTTACCAGTTCAAACGTAGGGTCGGTTCCATTCAATTCTTGGCTAGTTCCAAACTCTACTAATGCACCTACGGAAAAACGTTTAAAGAAACGTCCCCCAACTCCCCCAGAAATCCCATAGAATGAATTGTAGCCAGCTTGAGCCCAGAATTTTTCATTACTCAAAATACTATTGAAACCGTATTGTGTATCAAAACCAGGAATGGATTTAAAGTAAACCGCAGGGCGCAAATACGAATTTCCGTCAGAATTCCACATATCCATTGGAATATCATAACTCGCCATTCCAAAGAACATCCTATCCGAAGGGCTGGTATTGCGTTGGCTAGTCCCTAAATTATAGTCGAACATGTTTTCCGATACAAAACCAATATTAAACTTGTCGACCCTCAAATTGAAACCGGGAGCCAATTGTAAGACCATATCATTCTCAGGTTCCATTTGAATAGGATTAGGTTGAAAAAAACGATCATCTGCCAATTTTTGTTGGAAAACAAAAAAGTTTAGTCCTATCCCAAGTCTTATTTTAGGACTGAAATCAATGGCGTACGCGTAGTTGATAGCCCCACCTGTATTCAAGAAAATTCCCGTATTATTTTGAAAAAATGCGCCACCTACAGCGGATGCTTCGTTTAATTTATGGGTGTAATTAAAAAATATAGAAGTAGGGTCCGCATCATAAGTTTGCCATTGCCACCTAGCCCATAATGCTGCAGAGGGTGGATTATTCCGATCCAAAGCATAGGCTGGATTTAATAGGCTTGAGTTGTATTCCGTAATATTCTGCTGCCTAAAATCGTTTGGTAAAGGTGCGGTTTGTGCACGCATACCAAAAACTACAAAACCGATAAGAAGTGCCCCACAAATATTTTTCATATGCAAAAAAACAAAAAATAGCGTATTGAACGTACTATTTTCGAGTATTTTTAGTTTTATACGAACCTAACAATAGTACAAAAATGAAAATTCTAAAACTAATTCTGCTTACTGGATTTATTTTTTTACAATCCTGTAAGGAAGAACAACCTATAACCATAATTAAGGCCAATACCGGAACTACAACTTTTTACCTCATTAGACATGCAGAGAAGGTACGAAGTAATCCGGACGATGCCGACCCAGAATTGAACCAAAAAGGACTGGGACGTGCTATGCATTGGGCGGAAATATTAATAGATGCTAATATTGATGCCATATATTCTACCGACTATGCCAGAACAGCAATGACCGCAGCCCCTTTATCCGTAAAGAACAATATAGATATTCAATATTATGATCCTAGAACTTTAGATTTGGAACAATTGAAAACAGAAAACCTAAATAAAAATGTGGTGATAGTAGGTCATAGCAATACCACACCACAAATGGTTAATATGTTATTGGATGACGAGAAATACGAGGCGCTAGACGATAACGAGAACGGTACACTTTTTATCGTGAAACTTGTTAACGGTGTAGCTACTGATTCTAAATTAGTGTTTAATTGTAATTGCCCGGATTAACGCTTATGTCTTCTAATTTTATTTCAGAAAGCAGTTCTAAGGCACCGCGCTCGTAAAGCTCGTCTATACTTTGAATTGGATGATTTAACTGCGTGTTTTTATAATTCTCATAATCCACGAAACGGATACCGCCCACTACCCTTTCATTAAACGCTTTTCTAAAGCGTTGACCGCCCCCGTTTATATGAAATTCATAGGCTAAATACGCTGGCTTGTATGTTTTTGAATCGAACCAGTATACGTAAATATCATCGTAATCATCACCTCCTCCGCTTTTATCAAAAGTCACTTCAACTTTGTGATACGTTGTTGAATCGATTTTCACTTTACCTAGATACTTTTTATTTACTGCTGCATCATTAAGTCCATACGGTAGGTATGCAAAATAATGTACGGAGTTAATCGAATTGGCATAGACGTTGGCCATTGAATCAGATAGTACTACAAGACTATCATTTACAGTACGTTGTAACCCCGAAGGAGATCTTACATCGGTTATCCTCATACTGTCCTTTACAAAGCTTCTTTTTAAAATTCTTTTGTTTACTGGCCCTTTAGCGCTGTAATCGATATCCCGAAAGCGAAAAGAGATATCATTTGTACTATAATTCTCCCCGCCACTTGCCGCAATACTTTTATCTATAATTTCTTGTGCTGTGGGTTCAATTATTTCTTCATTACATGCCGTTACTAATAACAGTGCAACTATCCAATACCATTTATTCATCACTTCTCTTTTTATACTTATTCGTAAATTAATAAGATTCATTACAAAAGAAGCACTTTAATTCTTTTTAAAAGTAAAGCCGATTATTTAATTGTGCTTATTTTTGTATCGTATGCAAAAGAACATCAATATAAAAAACAAAAAAGCACGGTTCGAGTATGAACTGTTGGATAAATATACGGCCGGTATCGTTTTGGGTGGTACGGAAATCAAATCGCTTAGATATGGTAGGGCTTCTATTTCGGAGAGTTTTTGTGAATTTAATGACCGTGGAGAGCTTTTTGTTATCAATATGCAGATTGACGAATACTCTCATGCATCGCACTACAACCACACACCTAAGGCTCAAAGAAAACTCTTATTACAAAAGAGGGAATTAAAAAAATTATTAAAAGAGGTAACCGCATCAGGGCTTACCATTGTACCATTAACACTTTTTATAAATGACCGTGGGTTTGCCAAAATTCAAATCGCATTGGCAAAGGGTAAAAAGCTCTACGATAAAAGGGAGACGATGAAAGACAGGGACAATAAGCGTGACCTAGCCAGAATTAAAAAGAGTTTTAATAATTAGAAATCACGCTATTTCAATAACACTACTTAACAATCTTTAACCATTATAAGCTTTATTGTGCCCAGTACGCTAAAGGGTGGAAGCTTTAAATCTTCTATCTCCCTAGTTTTACACCTTCGAAAGAACTAATTGAATTTGTAATTAGCAACTAATTTTTATCTTCCAACAAGGGAACAAACTTAAATGAACCAAACTCGTTTTTTTTAAATTCCTTTTCGCTAGTCCTTACATACAAGGTCATAATTTGTTCTTCAAAACCTACAGGGATGACTAACCTACCTCCTACTTTTAGTTGAGAAAGTAAAGCTTTGGGTACTTCTGGAGCACCTGCAGTTACGATTATACGGTCAAAAGGAGCATCTTCTGGCAGGCCTTTATAGCCATCACCAAAAATGATCTTCTTAGGTCTATAGCCCATTTTCTTAAAGAACAAACTCGTTTTCTTAAAAAGCTCCAGTTGCCGCTCTATGGTAAATACTTTTGAGCGACATTTTAGTAAAACGGCTGTTTGATACCCACTACCCGTACCTATTTCCAATACGGTCATATTGGGTTTTAATTCTAATAATTGGGTTTGAAACGCAACAGTATAGGGTTGAGAAATAGTTTGGTTGGCAGCGATAGGGAATGCCTTGTCTTGGTAGGCATGCCCTTCAAAACTGCTATCCATAAACAAGTGTCTTGGAATGTCGCGTACGGCGTCTAGTACTTTTGTATCTGTTATTCCCTTGTCTATCAATACTTGCGCCAATTGGTTGCGCATTCCCCTGTGTTTTAAGGTATCTTTCAATGGTGGTTTGTTTGGAATTCAAATGTAGCAAAGTTCCCTTTACGAAAGAAACACAATAAAATAAACGTGTAAAAAAAGTGGGATTTTGGCAGGGGCATTCTCCTAAATTTCTAAACAATGCGTATTTTTGATAAAAATGAAAATCATGCTAAAAGCAGGTGTTTTAGGAGCAGGTCATCTTGGGAAAATCCATTTGCGCTTACTCCAAGAATCCGATAAATATGAGTTGGTAGGTTTCTACGACGCGGACATTATCAACGGTAAAAAAGTCAGTGAAGAATTCGGTTATACCTATTTTGATAACATAAATGAATTAATTGCTTCGGTAGATGTCGTGGACATCGTTACGCCCACCCTTTCCCATTACGATTGTGCCAAAAAGGCTATGGAAAGCGGCAAACATATTTTTATAGAAAAACCGATTACCAATACCTTAGCAGAGGCCGAGGAACTTTTAGAACTGGAAGTTAAATTTGATGTAAAAGGACAAGTGGGCCATGTAGAGCGATTTAATCCGGCTTTTACTGCTGTAAAAGATGCCATACATGAACCCATGTTTATAGAAACACATCGTTTGGCCGAATTTAATCCCAGAGGAACCGATGTTCCCGTGGTGTTAGACCTTATGATTCATGATATAGATGCTATCCTTAGCGTGGTAAACTCTAAAGTAAAAAATATAAATGCCAGCGGTGTATCGGTAATTAGTCAATCTCCGGATATTGCCAATGCGCGACTAGAATTTGAAAATGGCTGTGTGGCCAATCTAACGGCCAGTAGAATTTCTTTGAAGAACATGCGTAAATCTCGTTTTTTCCAGAAAGATGCCTATATATCAGTGGATTTTTTGGAAAAAAAGGTAGAAGTGGTCAAAATGAAGGATGCACCTGAAAAACCAGGCGATTTTGATATGGTATTACAAAATGCCGAAGGGGTAAAAAAACAGATATATTTTGAAAATCCTACCATTGCACCCAACAATGCCATTTTGGACGAGTTGGAAAGCTTTGCAGATTCCATAAATAATAATACTACTCCTGTTGTCTCTTTAAAGCAAGGTACCGAAGCTTTAAAAGTAGCCTTACAGATTATTGCTTCTTTTGACGATAATAAAATATTAAACTAATGAAAAATATAGCGGTTATAGGTGCGGGCACTATGGGCAATGGTATTGCACACGTTTTTGCACAAACTGGCTTTAACGTCCGTTTGATAGATGTTTCACAAGAAAGCTTGGATAACGGGATTGCTACCATTTCCAAAAATTTGGACCGAATGGTCGCAAAAGAAAAAATTACAGAAACGGACAAAACGAATACATTAGCTCAAATTACTTTGTGTTCTAATTTAAAGGAAGGTGTGACCGATGTCGATCTTGTAGTGGAAGCTGCTACCGAAAATGTCAACCTTAAACTGAAAATATTTAAGGAATTAGATACACTTTGCGACCCAAAAACAATCTTAGCCACCAATACGTCTTCCATATCCATTACCCAGATAGCCGCAGAGACTTCTCGACCCGAAAAGGTAATTGGAATGCATTTTATGAACCCCGTGCCTATAATGCAATTGGTTGAAATTATACGAGGGTATAGTACTTCTAATGAAACGACAAGCACCGTCATGGCCCTTTCAAAAACATTGGGAAAAACACCAACGGAAGTCAAGGATTATCCTGGATTTGTAGCTAACCGTATTTTAATGCCCATGATTAATGAAGCGATAGAAACGCTTCACCATGGCGTAGCCGGAGTTGAAGAAATAGATACCGTTATGAAACTGGGAATGGCACATCCTATGGGACCATTGCAATTGGCAGATTTTATTGGTTTGGACGTTTGTCTATCTATAATGAATGTACTTTACAACGGATTCAAAAATCCAAAATACGCCCCTTCTCCCCTATTGGTTAATATGGTTACAGCAGGCAAACTGGGGGTTAAATCCAGCGAAGGATTTTATGACTATACCGAAAATAGAAAAGCAGAAATAGTTTCCAAGCAGTTTTTAAAAGGATAGATGGCAACAGTTAAACCCTTCAAGGCTATTAGGCCAACACAGGATAAGGCACCCTTTGTAGTCTCTCGCTCGTATCAATCCTACTCAAAAAAGGAACTGAACGCGAATTTGGAATTTAATCCTTTTTCGTTTCTGCACATTATTAATCCTGGGTATAAATTTGACAAGCGGGTATCGGGCAACAAGCGATTTTCACTGGTTCGGAACCGGTATCTGGAGTTTTTGGAAGATGATATCTTAATAAAGGATGAAGAACCCGGGTTTTATCTATATCAGATTGAACAAGACGATTTTATATGTTCTGGACTTTTTTGCGCTACATCGGTTACAGATTATAATAACAATCTCATCAAAAAACATGAGGATACAATCAAACGTAGGGAAACCTTGTTTGCAAACTATTTGAAAACCGTAAAATTCAATGCAGAGCCTGTTTTAATGACCTATTCCGATAAGGTGGAAATAAAAGCACTGCTAGACATCGAAAAAGAAAGAATTCCCACCTACCACTTTACAACTACGGACAGGGTAACCCATACCCTTTGGGCTATTTCGGATAAAATGATAACCGAAAACATACAACATCAATTTGCAACCGTAAATAATCTTTACATTGCCGATGGACATCATAGAAGTGCTTCTTCCCATCTGTTGTCTAATATGTTTCCATCCACTAATGCGTCAGAAGAAAAGTCGACGGACTATTTTATGAGTTACCTCATTCCAGAATCTCAAATACGTATCTACGAGTTCAACCGTATGATTAAAGATCTAAACGGTTTAAGCAAGGAAGAATTCTTAATTGGATTGGATGCGTATTTCATAATAGAGAATAAAGGAAATATGCTGTACAAGCCCACTAAAAAACATCATTTTTGTATGTATCTGGATGGCGAATTTTATTCCTTATACTTAAGAAAAACAGCCTATACATTTACCGACACCTTAAGCGCTCTGGACACCCAGATACTCTATAAAACCGTTCTGGAGCCTATCTTAGGTATCTCCGATTTACGAAACAACAAGCGAATCGCCTATGGCTATGGAAAGCACAATGGCATCCGAATGAAAAACGAAATTGATGCTGGACGTTTCACTGTTGGCTTCAATATGCTTCCCATTGCTATTTCGGAATTAAAACAAATTGCCGATGATGGTTTGGTTATGCCTCCAAAAAGTACGTATATAGAACCCAAACTAAGAAGCGGCATCGCTATTTACGAATTTTGAATACCCTAACTTTAACATATACTTTTATTACATGTCGATACAAAAAAGCTTAACGAGCATACGTGAATCCATTCCGCAAGAAGTTATCCTAGTTGCGGTATCTAAGACCAAACCCGTTTCCGACCTTCAGGAAGCATACGACGCTGGACAACGTATTTTTGGCGAAAATAAAATTCAGGAAATGACTCAAAAATGGGAGGAGCTTCCTAAGGATATCCAATGGCATATGATTGGTCATGTACAACGGAACAAGGTCAAGTACATGGCAGAATATGTGGCACTCGTCCATGGAGTTGATAGTTTAAAACTACTCAAAGAAATTGACAAACAGGCCAAAAAATATGACCGTGTAATTTCTTGTTTACTGCAAGTACATATTGCAGAAGAAGATACCAAATTTGGTTTTAACGAAGAAGAGCTGCTCGCCTTAATACAAAATACGGAGTTCCTTCATTTAGAGAATATAAAAGTTACTGGACTCATGGGAATGGCCACTTTTACCGACGATAATGACCAGATACGGCGAGAATTCAAGACGCTAAAAGCACTTTTTGAGACCCTTAGTGTAAAATTACCTACAATAGAAACCCTTTCCATGGGAATGAGCGGGGATTACGAAATTGCGATGGAAGAAGGAAGTACTATGGTGCGTATAGGAAGTAGTATCTTTGGAGCACGAAATTAGAACCTTTAGATTCATAGCCCAAATCCACAAAGTTATTAATACCGAGAAGGAAGATGTACGCAGTTTTAGATATAGAAACCACGGGAGGAAAGTATAATGAAGAAGGTATCACGGAGATTGCCATTCACAAATTTAATGGGCATGATGTCGTAGACAGTTTTATAAGTTTAGTCAATCCAGAAAAAGACATCCAACCTTTTGTAGTTAACCTTACGGGCATTAACAATAAAATGCTCAGGACAGCGCCCAAATTTCATGAGGTTGCCAAACGTATTGTAGAAATTACGCAAGACACTGTTATTGTAGCGCATAATGCCCAGTTCGATTATCGTATTCTAAGAACTGAATTTAGACGCTTAGGATATAATTTTGAACGAAAGACGCTATGCACCGTAGACCTATCGAAAACCCTACTTCCCGACGCAGAATCCTATAGTTTGGGGAAATTAGTACGTTCGTTGGGGATTCCGGTTACGGATCGACACAGGGCCAATGGCGATGCACTTGCTACCATAAAGCTATTTAAATTACTGCTAGCTAAGGATATTAAAAAGACAATCATACAAGACGTTATTCGTAAAGAAGCACATGGCGAGCTTTCCGAAAAACAATTGGATATTGTTAAAAACATGCCCAGCGAAACTGGCTTATTTTACACGCATAATAAGGATGGAGACATCATTTATTTGAGTAAAAGTACGGACATCAAAAAACGGGTAAATCAGCTATTTACGAAAAGCGGAGATCGTTCTAGAAAGCTGATAAAGGAAACCAAGAAAGTAACTTTTGAACGCACCGGAAGCGAATTAGTTGCACTTTTGAAGGAACACCAAGAATTACTTAAGAATAAACCTAAATATAATACCTCACCTAAAAAGCGTATGTTCTCCCATACCCTGTGTTCTACAATCAACGCGTTTGGTTATATGGAATTAAGAGCGGTACCTGTATCTGATTGCAAACATTCCAATGGAGTTTTTAATGGGGTTTTTAGTGCAGAAAACCATTTGCATAAGATAACCAAGGAATTTAAGCTCTGCAATAAACTTAATGGCATGAGCGAAGCCAAAAACAACTGCGCAGCTTATTCCGATGGAGCATGCAATGGGGCTTGTATCCAAAAAGAAGCTCCAGAGACTTACAATAAACGTTTGTTAGAAGCAGTGGCAAAATACACGCTAAAGGAAAAAGATGTACTCTTGATAGATAAAGGACGAGAAATGGGCGAAAACAGCGTTATTTTGATTAAAAAAGGTTCCTTGGTAGGCCTAGGATATTACGATCTTAACCATCAAATAAATAATATGCCTATCTTAGAAACTTTGATAACACCTATGAACGGTACGGCAAATGCCAATTTCATAATAGAAGCCTATCTCAGAAAGAAACGCATACTAAAAACAATTCCAATCAACACGTGAATTCAAAAGGGGAAAAATCAAAATTCAATTGGAAAAATAAACTTCATGAACTTATTTATGAAGCGGATACGACTACTGGTAAGTGGTTTGATTTAATACTCATCATTCTTATTATTCTCAGCGTTATCCTAATTATGTTGGAAAGTGTTGAGGAAATCGATTTAAAATATCATAAGGAACTCTTATTTTTAGAATGGGTAGTGACTATATTTTTTACGATAGAATATATTGCACGTATCATTTCTATTAAAAGACCATTTAAATACATATTCAGTTTTTATGGTATTATAGATTTTATCTCTACCATTCCACTCTACCTATCTTATCTGTTCGCTGGCTCACAAGTATTACTTGCCTTTAGAATCTTTAGGATGCTACGTATTTTTAGAATTTTAAAACTAGTCAAATTTATTGGTGAAGCTTCCCAGTTACAACAGGCAATGAAGGCTAGTAAAACAAAGATTGTTGTCTTTATTTATGTGGTGCTCATTCTCTCCGTAATGATGGGCACTATTATGTACTTGATAGAAAGTAAAGAAGCAGGCTTTACAAGCATACCAAGAAGTATCTATTGGACCATTGTGACGCTTACTACCGTTGGTTATGGAGATATTGCCCCTCAAACAAATTTAGGCCAATTCATCGCCACTATAATTATGGTTTTGGGTTATGGTATTATCGCTGTGCCTACAGGTATCGTAACCGCAGAATTTGCAGCGGGGCAAGGCAAGGATAAAGAAAAGAAGAATAAAAACTCTACTTCCCCAAACAGTCATGGAATCCATCTAAATACCCAGCACTGCCCATATTGCTCTATAGACGGACATAGGGATGATGCTAGCCATTGTTATAACTGCGGTAATATTTTAAATGAGTAGGGTACTTATTTCCATAGTGGGGCCAACGGCCATAGGGAAAACAAAACTGGCTATTTCACTAGCACAGTACTACCGGACGGTAATCATATCTGCCGATTCACGTCAATTTTATAAGGAAATGTCTATTGGTACCGCAGTCCCTAACAAAACGGAACTAGCTGCTATCAAACATCACTTTATACAACACAAGAGCATCTCCGAACCCTATTCTGTAGGAAATTTTGAAAAGGAAGCAATTCGACTACTCGATACACTTTTCAACTATCATGAAATTGTCATTATGGTAGGCGGCAGTGGCTTATATGTTGATGCCGTAACCAAGGGCCTAAACGAATTTCCAAAGGTAGATTCACAAATACGGGAACAACTAAACCAAGAGCTTCAATTACAAGGTTTAGGACAGCTTCAAAAAAAACTACAAAATCTGGACCAAGCCTATTATAAAACGGTTGATTTAAACAATCCACATCGATTAATACGGGCATTGGAGATATGTATTGGCACTGGAAAACCCTATAGCAGCTTTTTAGGAAAACCAAAAAAGGAAAGAAACTTTACCACCTTGACCATTGGCATACAGGCAGATCGGGAACAGATATATGACAATATCAACCGCAGAGTGGATATAATGATGTCAGAGGGTTTTTTGGAAGAGATACGTTCCTTAATAGATTATAAAGACTTGAATGCCTTACGGACCGTTGGCTACAAAGAACTCTTTAATTATTTAGAGGGCAACTGGGACTTGGAGACAGCGATAGCCGAAATGAAAAAAAATACACGACGTTTTGCTAAAAGACAACTAACTTGGTTTAAAAGAAATGACGACACCATTTGGTTAGATGCCAAAAGTAGTTCTAAACAAAAATTAGAAACCGTTGTGGTGGCAGCACAGAAATTTAGGAGTGAATAAACCTCGAATTATATATGTTATGGGCGTTTCAGGCAGTGGTAAATCTACTGTTGGTAGCCTATTGGCAGAACGTTTAGGATATCAGTTCTTTGACGGTGACGATTATCATCCCGAATCAAACCTTATCAAAATGTCTGGGGGCGAAGCACTAAACGATGCGGACCGCAAGGACTGGCTAGATATTCTTAATGAAATTGCTATAGAAAATCAGGAAAAAGGCGCTGTAATTGTATGTTCTGCATTAAAAGAGAAATACAGGATTCAACTTCAGAAGAACTTGGAGCACAATTCTGAGTTTTTATATTTACAAGGCAGTATGAAAGCTATTAGCGAACGTCTTGCAAAGCGAAAAGGACACTTTATGCCTACAGTACTTCTTCAATCCCAATTTGATACCTTGGAAGAACCTAAAAACGCAATTCGCATAAGCATCGATAAAACTCCTATAGAAGTTATAAATGAGTTCATAAAAAAGGTATCTTCCTTAAAACAATGATTGCTTAGTAGAAAAGATACCTTTTTGAATACCGTATTCAAACAAATTTTTTAATCCATTTAGATTTATAACGCGTAGTTACCTAGGCCTAAAGCCATAAACTAAACGCAGTTAATAGAGACCTATTCCCCTTCTGTCTTTATGACCAAACGGAAACCTTCTCCGTGAATATTTAATATCTCTACCGTATCATCTACCTTTAAATACTTACGTAGTTTTGCAATATAAACATCCATACTTCTGGACGTAAAATAATTGTCGTCTCTCCAAATTTTAGTCAAAGCCAATTCCCTTGGCATCAAATCATTTTCGTGTAACGCCAACAAACGCAGTAGTTCATTCTCTTTTGGAGATAACTTAATAGAATCGGTGTCTTTGTATTTTAGAAACCTTAGTTTAGAATTTAAGTGGAAGCCTCCTATGGTAAATTCAAATTTCTTGCTATCCGCTAAACTATTGGATGCCTTTCGCTGTAAAATGGCTTTAAGTTTCATTAAAAGCACTTCAGAATCAAAAGGTTTATTCAAATAATCGTCAGCACCTGCTTTGTAGCCTTTAAGCACATCCTCCTTCATGGTTTTGGCTGTAAGGAATACGATAGGAACGTTCTCGTTCTTTTCTCTAATCTCCCTAGCCAAGGTAAATCCATCTTTATAAGGCATCATCACATCTAGTATACAGATGTCATAATTATCCTTTTTGAATTTTTCAAAACCTTCCATTCCGTTCTTTGCCAATGTAACGTCAAAGTCGTTCATGGACAAATAATCCTTAAGCACTATTCCAAAATTTGGATCGTCCTCTACTAAAAGTATTTTCTTGTTTATTGTTTCCATACTATTTTTAAATTAAAGGCAGTTTAACAAAGAAAGTGCTTCCTTTTCCTTTTTCACTTTCCACATAGACCTCCCCTTGGTGATCGTCTACTATTTTCTTTACGTATGATAAGCCTAGGCCGTGACCCTTTACGTTGTGTACATCTCCGGTGTGTTCCCTGTAGAACTTTTCAAAAACTTTTTTCAGCACCGTTTTGCTCATTCCAGACCCTTGGTCTTCTATCCTGATAATAATATAATTTTTAACTTTTTCAGTATATATATCTATTTTTGGTGCTTCCTCGGAATATTTTATGGCATTGTCCAGTATGTTCACGATAACATTAGTAAAGTGCATTTCATTTGCCAGTACTTCGGAACGCTCAGATTTTAAATGCGTATGAATGTACCCTCCCCTATCTTTTGCAATCAAATCTACATGCGTAATGGCATCTTCTATTAAGTCGTGAACATCTACCCTATCCTTACTTATATCTAACTGATTCTTTTCTAATTTAGAAATTCGCAAGACATTTTCTACTTGGGCGTGCATTCTTTTGTTCTCCTCCCTAATCATGGTAAGGTATCGATGCACTTTTTCATGATCTCCTATTATCTTAGGGTTTCTTATCGCCTCTACAGCCAAATTTATGGTTGCTATAGGGGTTTTGAACTCATGCGTCATATTGTTTATAAAATCCGTTTTTATTTCGGATATCTGCTTTTGTTTTATCAACTGATATATGGCACCAGAATAAGCAATCACTATAATTAGTGTAAACAACAAGCTCAACAATGCCATCCCTAGAATTGAACTAACTAAAAACCGCTTTTTTTCCGGAAAAGAAACCAAAAGGTCAAAATTGGAACTCCCTTCCATGTCCGTAAACATATGTGCCTTATAAATATTCTTTTCCGAATATTTAAATTTTTTGGACTTCACTTTGGTAGGCAAACCATTGCTATACACACCGTACTCAAAACTAATTTCTATACCCCTATTTTCAAGCTCTCGTTGCATGAGCAGTTCTATCTCTTGGGTAGAAACCCTTACATGAATGGGAACACTTTTCGCTTTGGAGCTAAATAATTCTTTTAGGGCCAACTTATCAAATTCGGATAGCCCACCAATTTTTTCAACACGTTGTTGTGGCGTCAACCTAAATCCTTTACCATCTAAGGAGAAGTCCTCTTTAAAAATTGAAGTTCTACGCTTACTTGTGTAATTTCTTATTATGGTATCGCTACCATCCGGATTATCAAAGAACGTTGAGGAAATACTATAGTCCTCCTCTAGTATACCATGCTCGTAAAGCAATATTTCATTAGAATTTACATCCCTGTCTATGAAAAAGAAGTTGGTGAACTGCGTATCTACCAATTCTCCAACACTATCCCTGGCATGAAGATACCTATCAAAATAATTCTTGGTCTCTCTTTCGCTAATTTTATCAGTAACACTGTTTAGTGCCTCAGACACCATATTCGAAAACTGTTCTTCCTTATCTTCAACCGATTTGTTGATCCAAAAACTTTGGACAACTATCAGTCCTATGAGCGATGAGCTCATCAGAATAACCAAGAGCACAAATAACCTCTTATTCATTAGTTGTTAAAATTACAGATTTAGTATAAAGGAAATAGCGAGTTTAACCTAAGCTTAACATAAATGTTAAAATCATTGGGAAGCTAGCAATATTCAAGGAGAGCCATGTTGATCTCGGCAACTTTTATTGTAGTTTCATCCAAATCTACATTCGCAACCACGTAGTCGGCCAAAGGTATTTTAATATCATCGCCCAACTGATTACCCATTCGTTCCAAAACTTGTTGTTTGGTACTCCCATCTCTTGCCATTATCCGTTCTATACGAATATCCTTCGGTGCGGTAACCAAAATAATTTTATTGTAAAACTCCTGCATGGTATTCTCGAACAACAAAGCTGTCTCTTGGACTACAAAAGGATGGTCCTGTTTTTTCGCCCATCTTAAAAAATGCTTCCTAACCGCAGGATGCACAATAGCATTAAGCTTTTGTAAAAGCTTTTTGTCGTTAAATACTTTTTTAGCAATAAAAGCCCTATTAAGTGTGCCATCCAAAAAAGATTCCGTGCCTAATAATTGGACTATTTTTATTCGCAATACTTTAGAAGTATGCATTAACCGTTTCGCCTGTATGTCAGAATTATAGACCGGCACACCTAAATCTTCCAATAGCTTTCCGACTGTTGATTTACCACTACCTATACCACCTGTAAGTCCTACGATTATCATTCCCGTCTCAATATAAATTCCACTTCTTTTATCAATAAGGTAGCGTTGCTTAAGTTTTCTGGGAAGTTATCCATGCGCAATGGCAATCTATTGTCTGCTGCTTTTTCTATTTGTCCATAATCGGCAATAATCTTAAAATCTGAGGTTTCTAAGGACTTCAACGCCTTAATAGTGCCTTGGCAAAGCACTTTAACATGATCAGGAAACATACGCACCTTTATGCTGTCCGGAACGTTAATCATTGTTATAGGTATCGAAACTACCTTTTCGGAAAAACGAAATACCTTTCCTGAAATAGTTACCGAAGAAGGCGTCACCGTTGACTTTGTCAATTCCCTATGCAATACCAAAGCATGTTCCTGAGAAAAGTCATCCGTAATATTTTCTATATCCAAAAAAGAGGTCCTAACAGCGGTAATACTATCCACTTCACTTTTGGGGCCTGTAATAGTAACCATTGATGGGACAACCGTTATTGGGCCATCTAACATATAGTTTTTAGCCAAATCTATTGTGGTTCTTGGAATAACAGGAACTTTTTTAACCATCAGCCTCATAAAATCTATAAACAGGGTATCATTCTCCAGTTCCAAAACCTCCATACTATTAGGCAGTTGGTTTTCAATTTGTCTTCGGTATACCTTTGGTAAGATATAATACCTATTGTCCTTTACGTTAACCTTAGAAAGATCTATTTGTACCTTGCGTTTTCTAATTTCAAAACCTACGAATTGAAAGCCAACCGCTTTTAGTCTAACTTCTATAGTCCCCTTGGGTTTTTTATTCAGCAAAAGCTCTTGTGGTGTATTCACATACTCCAGCATAAATGTTGTATTGCTTATAAATGATTGTGATAAATTATTGATGAGCCAAGCAAGGCTTGCAATAACCAGAAAAAGCAGGAAGACCTTTACTTTTCGCTTTTTTAATCCGGTCTTTATACGCTCTATAATCAAAATCAAGAATTAGTTTTAAAAAATAAGTTAGGAAATATGTCTTGAGGTGCACTCTTTTTAAATGTAGTGAATATGGTCGATTTTAAAAAACCATAACCATAACCCACAAACTGAACTCCTGTAGCAAATAATACCAGTAGCGCAACCTTTAGGCTTTTAGTTTTCAAAATCGCATCTACAAAAAGCAGTAGAAAATAAAAGGCATAGCAAGCAATAGGCCAGAAAACACCGAAAATAGAAAGTACAATAGCTATCATTATGCCGATGCAAAAAATACTAGGAAACCAATAGGTAAGCTTTGCCGTCTCCGGATGCCATTTATTCAAAATGGGCCTTACCATCCCAAATTTATTCACTTGCACATAAAACTTGTGCCAATTGATTCGTCTTTTGTGATATACAAAGGCTTCGGGAATTAATTTGGTGTTATACCCTTTGTTCCATATACGAATGGTTAAATCCGGATCTTCCCCTGGATGAATATTCCCGTACCCGCCAACCGTGTCAAAAGCTTCTTTGGATATACCCATATTAAAACTTCTGGGCTGAAATTTATCCACCGCTTTTTTTCCTCCACGTATTCCCCCTGTTGATAAAAAGGAAGTCATAGCATGGTTAATAGCCTTTTGAATATCGGAAAAAGAATCGTGGGCTGCATCCGGGCCTCCATAACAATGCACAAAATCGTTTTCTAGACTTTTCTCTACCTTTTCCAAATATTCCGGAGGTAGAATACAGTCGGAATCCAAGATGACAAAATAATTACCTTTTGCCAAACGCATACCATAATTCCTGGAATCTCCTGGACCGGAATTGGGTTTTTCAAAATAAGAAATATCCAAAGTGTCTTTGAATTCGGAAATCACATCTAACGATGAAATCGTAGAGCCATCCTCTACGACAACCACCTCAAAATCTTGTATATAGGTCTGATTCGTAAGACTCTCTAATAGTTCCCTTATTTCGTTAGGCCTATTATAAACGGGTATGATAAAAGAAAAAGATAGTTTCATTTTTACTTTTAAATCAATTATTAAAGCCCTTAATTCTTATGTTTTTCGTACTGAAAACTATGAAAATTTCTCTATCACTTCTTGACTTACCCCTGTATTGGAAAAACCACCATCATGAAAAAGGTTTTGCATGGTTACTTTGCGTGTTAAGTCAGAAAATAAGGTAATCGTGTAGTTTGCGCAATCCTGCGCAGAGGCATTCCCAAGAGGAGCCATTTTTTCAGCGTAGCTGATAAAACCATCAAACCCTTTTACGCCTTGTCCTGCTGTGGTAGCGGTTGGGGATTGCGAAATGGTGTTCACCCGAACACTTTTTTCTTTTCCAAAGAAATACCCAAAACTACGAGCTACCGACTCTAGATACGCTTTATTATCCGCCATGTCATTGTAATCAGGAAATACACGTTGTGCCGCCATATACGTAAGTGCTACAATACTACCCCACTCGTTCATGGCATCTGCCTTGTATAGCGACTGCATTACCTTATGGAAAGACAAAGCTGAAACATCCCAACCTTTTGCAGTGAAATCATATTTCTCATCGGTATAAGCCCTTCCTTTTCTTACGTTTACCGACATTCCAATAGAATGCAATACGAAATCTAACTTACCACCAAGGATTTCTTGAGCCTGAGCCACCAAATTATCTAAATCTTCAACACTGGTAGCATCCGCCGGAATAATTTGAGAACCTGTTTTTTCTGCAAGCTCGTTTATCTGTCCCATTCTCATAGCAATAGGTGCATTAGTTAATACAAAAGTACCACCTTCTGCATGCACACTCATTGCAGTTTTCCAAGCAATAGAGTTTTCATCCAATGCGCCAAATATGATTCCTTTTTTACCCTTTAATAAATTATATGCCATGTCGGTACTACTAAAATTTGAGATTTATGCTTCAAAGATATTTAAAATATGTGTATTTAATTCAATAGCTCCTTTGCATGGGCCATTGCGGAGTCTGACAGCTCTTTGCCTCCGAGCATTTGGGCAATTTCTACCACGCGCTGGTCATGGACCAATTTTTTCATATTGGTTCTTGTTCCTAGGTTTTCTTCAGTTTTATACACCTTAAAATGATGATGCCCTTTTGATGCCACTTGCGGAAGGTGAGTAATGGAAAAAACCTGCATTTCTGCACTCATATCTCGCATAATATCTGCCATACGATTCGAAATCTCTCCAGACACTCCTGTATCAATTTCATCGAACATGATGGTCGGCAACTTTTCGTACTTAGCCAAAATCGCTTTTATAACCAGCATAATACGTGACAATTCCCCACCGGAAGCCACCTTTTTAAGTACCCCATACGAACTGCCTTTGTTTGCTGTAAACAAAAAAGAGAGTTCATCCATCCCATTCCCCTTAAAGCTATCCGCAGGGTTTAAGGATATTTGAAAAGAAGCACTTGGCATTCCCAAAAGAGACAGATCAGCTTCCAATTGTTTTTTTAGTTGCGGTATCACCCCGTTTCGTTTTTCGCGAAGTAGCACGCCTTGCTCTTCTAACGAAGATTCCAACTCTTGCAGTTCCTTAGTCTTCAAGGCTATTTTCTGGTCCACATTCGCAGTTTCAAAAAGGCTATCCGAAAGTTGGTTCTTGATTGCAATCAACTCGGAAATTTCTGAAACACCATGCTTTTTTTGTAAATTATAAAGCAGTTGTAATTTTGTATTTACCTCTTCCAATAATGCAGGATCAGACTCAACAGCCTCCTGGAAAGCCTGTAATTCTGTATTTACATCATCTAATTCTATAAAAACCGATTGTATTCTTTCATACAGACCTGCATACTGGGTTCCAAAACCTGCTAATTTTGAAAGTGCCGATCGCGCTTCCGTCATTAAGGAAAGTACCCCAATCTCGTCATCATTCAAAAGCTGATCTCCTTTGGATAGCTCTTCCTTGATTAACTCTACGTTATTCAATTGCTCATACTGCGTTTCCAGTACTTCCAGAATTCCTTCCTTTAGCGGAGCAGCTTCCAATTCTGTCAATAAAAAAGTATTATAATCTTGTTCTTTGGTAGCGTTATGCTGAAATTCTGTTAAGTCGTTCAACTCTCTTTGTACGGCAGAATAGGATTTTAGGGTAGTTGTGTAGTTAGAAAGTCTAGCTTTATTATTTGCGAGGGCATCAATCAATTTAAACTGGAAATCGTTCTCTGTCAATTGCATTGTCTGGTGCTGCGAGTGCACATCTATCAGTTGATCTCCCAACCGAGTAAGAATATCTAGCTTTACAGGTGTATCGTTAATAAAAGCTCTTGATTTACCACTAGGCAAGATTTCCCTGCGTATTATGGTTGTTTCTTCATAATCCAAATCATTAGCATCAAAGAAAGGTTGAAGTCCGTAATCCTTTATTAAAAAGTATGCTTCTACGATACATTTTTGTGCCTTATTACGCAGAGAAGAAAGATCTGCACGCTTACCAAGCACCAAAGAAAGTCCGCCTAACAAGATAGATTTCCCTGCTCCGGTTTCTCCGGTAATTACCGTAAAACCAGAAGCTAAATCAACTTCTAAGCTGTCTATTAACGCGTAATTTTCAATCGAAAGGTTAGATAGCACACTTTAATACTTTAGTGGCACAAAGGTACTCTATATTCTGAAGTGAAAAAAGGGGCTAGTAACTAATATCGTTCCATGTACCAGAGTAAAAAGGTGCTACCTTATTCAAGGTTTCCTTTAACTTAACGATATCTACTTTAGGCCCATCTGAAAATATATTCTGAATTTCCTCCGATTTAGCATCAAAAAACGTCTGAACCAAAAAGGCATTTGGCCTTCTATTGGCCATAATCTGAAAGAGATTGATTGTACCTGCAATTACCTGTTTTCCAGTACTATTATTATCCCCTAAGATATCCAAGCCTTTGCGATGGTAATTGTACATGGCTACACGATATTCCTTGTAGGTGTTGGATAATATATCGCTTATAAAATCGAATCGGGTTCTATTGTCTGAAGTAGACTGATTCCAACCTGCAAAATTACTTCCCTGTGCTTGCGTTGTTATCTGTTGTGCTTTTCTGAACTGATCGGTACCACCTTCCAAGGCGAAGGTATCTGCATCCAATCCTAAAATAATATAAACATAATACGCAACCACTGCCACGAGGTTAGATTCAAAAACATTCTCGTTGAACACCAAGGGTTGAAATTCTATATATTGAAAATTGAATTGGTTATCCTTATAGTTAAACACCGTACTTTCATACGAAGTATTAAAAACCGGCCTAGAAGACTGAATTTGAATGGTACCGCTAAAGCGATCAGACTCGTACTCCGTTATAGTAATGAACATTTGGGTGTTTACCCGCTCATTCTCCTTATAGACTCTATTCGTCCATTTCGTTTTGTTTACAAAATCGGTCAAGGAACGTTCTAAGGTTTTAAAAATCTGTTGGTTTGTTTGGGAAACCTGATCTGCATTAACAGTTATGGATGCATTCAATTCCTGACCATTCAAGGCAGTACAAACAACACAAAGGCCAAAGAAAAATAGAAGCTTACGCATAGCGTCTTTTGATGATTTCATTAAAAATATCCTCGGCAACGGCTGCCTTGGTTTTTAATTCAAACGTTTGTATTGTAGAATTGGTATCTAAAAAACTTATTTTATTGGTGGTCCCGCCAAAACCTGCTCCTTTATCGTTTAGCGAATTAAGTACGATGGCGTCCAAGTTCTTCCTTTTGAGCTTTCCTTTCGCATTTTCCACTTCATTTTCGGTCTCCAAAGCAAAACCAACAAGATATTGGTCTTTTTTGGCCTGCCCTAAGGAGTATAGGATATCCTTTGTCTTCACTAAATCAATTTGTAAGATACCTTCAGACTTTTTTATTTTTTGGGATGCGATAACTTTTGGAGTATAATCGGCAACGGCTGCAGCACAGATTACTATTTCGGCAGCTGCATAATGCTCATGTGTACTTTTGTACATTTCTTGGGCAGAAACTATGCTTATCAAGGTAATGTTTTCGTGCTCAACAGTGTATTTGGTCGGTCCGGAAACAAGAACCACATTAGCTCCCAATCGTGCGGCACATTTGGCAAGCTCGAAACCCATAAGTCCCGAAGAATGATTTCCAATAAATCGCACAGGGTCTATGGCTTCATAGGTCGGTCCAGCGGTAATCAATACTTTTTTATCCTGCAGTGGAAGCCCAACCCTTAGTTGCTGTTTTATAAAAACGAGTATATCCTCAGGTTCTGCCATACGGCCTTCACCATGCAAACCACTTGCCAATTCCCCCGAGGTTGCTGGAATCATATGATTACCATAAGACGCTAAGGTTTTTAACGTAGATACGGTACTTGGATGTTTGTACATATCCAAATCCATTGCTGGGGCAAAAAAAACAGGACACTTGGCAGAAAGATAGGTAGCCAATAATAGATTATCACAATTTCCAGTTACCATTTTGGACATGGTATTGGCTGTTGCAGGTGCAATAACCATAAGGTCTGCCCATAACCCCAAAGCTACATGATTGTTCCAGTCCGTGCTGTTTGCGTCGGACTTTACAAAATCGGAGATTACCGGATTCTTGGAAAGTGTTGCTAAGGTTAGGGGAGAAACAAAAGAGCTGGCGCTATCCGTAAGAACAATCTTAACGTTAGCGCCAGCTTTTATCAGTAAACGTACAAGGAATGTGGTTTTATATGCGGCAATCCCTCCGGTAATGCCTAAAAGGATGTTTTTACCGCTTAACATAACCCTTATGCGTCTTTCTCTGTATTTCTGTGGTATATTCTATCCATCAACCATTCCTCTACCGCCATGGCATGTGGTTTTGGTAATTTTTCGTAAAATTTAGAAACCTCAATCTGCTCCTTATTCTCAAAAACTTCTTCAAGACTGTCGCTGTACGTTGCGAATTCTTCTAACTTCTCCAACAACTCTTTTTTGATTTCCGAATTGATCTGCACGGCACGTTTTGCGGTAATGGAGATTGCTTCGTAAATATTGTCGGTTTTACTATCGAACTCGTTTTTATTAATGGTTACCGTTGATACGGCAGCTTTCGAGTTTTTTAAATCGTTCATATTCATAATGGAAACTATTTATTTTGATTCTGCTGTGTATTGTCCTAATCCGTTTTCTACTTTCTCCGTTAAATTGGTTATCTCTTTCTCGAATTTAGTATTCGGATACTGCTTCTTAAACGCCATAATAGCCTCTTTAGCGCTCTCTAGTCGTTCTTTTTGTAAACTTCTAAAACTGTTCATTGCCATATGAGTAAGCGCATCTGCTTTCACAAACAAGGCTTCCTCGCGATAAATCGAACCCGGAAAGTCGGAAACAAAGTTATTACTTGCGGCTACGGCCGATTTTATCATATCATAGTTGAACTCCCCAAGCTTGTTGTACTGCTTTAGAATTTCATAAGCCTTACGTTCTTTTTTTGTAGTCAATTCCTGAGCCATAGCATTTGATTCTGCAAAATACTCCGACTCCGAATAGGCATTGATAAAGTTCTGAAGTTTGAGTAATGCTTTATCGGTATCTGACTGATCTAAGGTATAATTTGGAGATAACTCGTAATAACTTTTTGCACCTAAATAAGCTGCTTCGGTACTTTTATCGCTCTTTGGATAGGATTTTATAAAACGCTCAAACTGATATCCTGCAGTATTGTAATCTTCCAACTTAAAGTAACTATTAGCCAAAAAGAACATCACCCGCTCCCCTTGTGGTTTACCAATATACTTTGGAGCAATCTGTTCCAACAATCTATTCGCATGCTTAAAATCACCCTCCTCGTATAATTTTTCGGCCATATCATACTTTGGCTTCACATCATCGTTTTTAAGTACCTTCTGGTACTCACTACAGGATTGAAAGGCGGCTACTAAAACCAGAAAAATAAAAAATCGCTTCATTTTAAAAAACATTTTGCAAAATTAGTGATTCTCAACGGATTTAAAAAACATTTTTAATTCCTAAAAAATAACTTCATGATGTCGCTAAAGTGTCTTTTTTTGTAAGTTTCAACGTAATACCCTAGGCTAAAATTTTTGAAACCGAATACATGAACAATCCAATTTTCTTTTTAAGCTCAGTTGACGCCGCTATAAGAGGTAATCTGACTTCAGCACTACCTAAGCTCAAAAGTTCCAAAATAGCCTTGATTCCAGCTGGGTTACCTTCCTCAAAAATAAGATGCATTCCCTCATGCAATAAATAATGATACCGATAGGCTTCTTTAGCATTACCCGCTAACCCCAACCGTACCATTTCTGAAAATTCTTGGGGCAATCCCTGTCCGATAACCGAAATAACACCATCACCACCTGCTAATACGGTAGGTAAAGCCGTTAGGTCATCACCAGAAAGTACCATAAAGCCGGAAGGTTTATTTTTTAGTAGTTTAAACACCTGTATCATATTACCAGAAGCTTCCTTTACTCCAATAATAGTATTGAAATCCTTTGCCAACCGCAGTATAGTGTCGGGCAACATATTACTACCTGTTCTTCCGGGCACGTTGTACACAATTATTGGTAAAGGAGATGCCTGAGATATCGCCTTAAAATGTTCATAAATACCCTCTTGGGTAGGCCTATTGTAATATGGTGATACAGAAAGTACCGCACAAAAATCGGACAGATCAAGGGTTTTAACTTCATTAACTACCGCCATGGTATGGTTTCCACCTACTCCTACCACCAAAGGTAATGCTCCGTTATTGGCGACTACAATCGTATCCAAAACCAGTTGTTTCTCCTCCTTAGATAAGGTGACTGACTCCCCAGTGGTTCCCAACGCAACGAGATAATCTACCTTACCTTTTTTGCAATGCGTAACAATAGCAGACAGGGCTTGCACATCAATACTACCATCTTCCTTGAACGGCGTAACCAAAGCAATACCTGTACCCCTCAATTGTTCCATACCTATAATTTTTTAAGTACCCCTAAATATTTTTTCAATTCGGTTTTAAAGGTTTTAAAATTTGACAAGGGCGTATCCAACATTAAATCATTAAACTCTGGACCCACTTTCTTAAAACCTACCTTTAACCGAGCTCTTGTTTTAATCGACATCAAATTCAATAACAAATTATTCTCGTCATAATAATTCACCAACACATCATATTCCCTGTTTAAAAACTCCAATGCGTAACTATTTTCTATGGCTCCGTTCCAACCTAAATCCTTGTCAGAGAAAACAGGAGTCGAATAGGGAGAGTTCTTGTCGTAATAATTTTTATATCCAATTATTTTTACAGCATTAGGCTGTAACTTAAACTCCTCCAAAAACTCATAAAACACATCCGCTTTATCAAACTTATCTAAATCTACAATACAACCCACTTTGCTTACACCCTGTTTTCGAGTGCTCTTAGGAGCCGGTTTTTGCAACGCCTGCTTGATGAACTTACGTCCGGATTTCTGTTTAAACTTGTCCTTAATTCCTTTTAAAAACATGTATTTTTACATTTATACAAATGTAAATAATATCCGTTCAACTCTATGGCGAAGTTAAAACACTTTAAAATTTTAAATATTCAACATTTTGTTATATTTATAACAATCATAAGTTTTACTTCCTGCAAACAGCGCCCGACTAGCTTAAAAAACATAGAAGCCAAGGAACTATCTATAGATTCTACCGCTACTTCGGTCTCATCTATAGAAACCTTTGTGCGCCCATACCGGGAACGTGTTAACGTTATTTTAGACAGTGCTTTGGCCTATGCGCCATATACAATTTCTAAAACGGACGGTATATACAATACCACTGGAGGAAACCTTATAGCAGACCTTATGCTATCTGAAGCCAATCCAATCTTTAAAATACGTACCGGTAAGGATATTGATTTTGTATTAATGAACCATGGCGGCATACGCGCAAGTATTTCTAAAGGCGATGTATCTGCGAGAACGGCTTATGAAGTAATGCCTTTTGAAAATAACATTTCGGTAGTAGCTCTAAAAGGCACATCGGTGTTAGAATTGGTTGATTATCTTGTAAAATCGAAACGGGCACATCCCGTGGCCGGTATTCAGATTATATTGAACACAAACGATTCGGTACGCAGTATTAGAATACAGGGTAAACCTTTGGATGAAAACGGCCTATATTATGTAGCTACTTCAGACTATCTGGTAAGTGGTGGAGATGATATGGTATTCTTCAAGAATGGGGTTTCTTTTACCACGCTAGATTACAAAATACGAAACGCAATGATTGATTACTTTACAAAGGTGGATACGCTTTCACCTAAAATCGATAATCGTTATTATAAACTAGATTAAGCTATCAAAACCTATTTAGGATATTTAATTTTCATATAAATGAAACGAAGAAATTTTATACAAAATACTCTTGCTTCTGCATCATTTATTGGTGTAGGCGGTCTGAGTGTCAATTCCTGTGCCAGGAACCAAAAAAAGCACATCACCATTTTGCATACCAATGATGTGCATAGTCATATCGACGCTTTTCCTAAGGGACATTCCAGTTTTCCTGGACTTGGTGGTTTGGCCAGAAGGGCGGGACTGGTAAATAGTATACGAGAGGAGAATCCTAACACTTTATTATTCGATGCCGGTGATATTTTTCAAGGCACTCCTTATTTTAATTTTTATGGAGGTGAACTAGAAATGAAGCTGATGACCATGCTTAACTATGATGCCGCCACTCTTGGAAATCATGATTTTGACAATGGTGTAGATGGGCTCCTAGCACAACTGCCCTATGGAAAATTCGATTTTGTATCGGCCAACTACGACTTTAGCAATACCATACTCCACGGCTTTACAAAACCCTACCAAACGTATCTCAGAGACGGGTTAAAAATTGGGGTGTATGGCCTCGGTATTAAACTAGAAGGACTTGTAACCAAAGACTTATATAAGGAAACTGTGTATTTGGATCCTTATGAGATTGCAATAGATATTGAACGTCAATTAAAAGAAGAAGAGCACTGCGATTTGGTTATTTGTTTGTCACATCTTGGATATCAGTATAAGAACAGTCAGCGGCCAGATGATATGACCTTGGCCACCAAAACCAAACATACCGATTTGATTATCGGTGGGCATACCCATACTTTTTTGGACAAACCAAGTGTTGTTACTAATGCAAACGGTAGAGATATTTTGGTGAACCAAGTCGGTTGTTTTGGGGTTCGATTAGGACGTATCGACTTTTATTTCGATTCTGAACGTATTGTTGCGGATGGCGTTTCCATCACTGTGTAATTCTAAGTCTCATGGTCCAAATGCTAAGAGCAGAATCCTCAAATAAAGACTTTATAGCCTTGGTAGCGCTTTTAGATGCAGATTTAGCAGTGCGTGACGGGGAAGAAAATGCCTTTTACGCAAAGTTAAACAGTATTGCCATCCTAGAACACTGTGTCGTGTATTATGAGAATAAGATACCCTTAGGTTGCGGTGCATTAAAAGCTTTTGATGATGAAAGTATGGAAATTAAACGCATGTATGTTTCCGAAAGCTCCCGAGGAAAAGGCATCGCCTCCCTCCTACTTTCAGAACTGGAACAATGGACCACCGAGTTGGGTTATACTTCTTGCGTTTTAGAAACTGGGTTACGTCAGCCTGAAGTCGTTGCCCTTTATAAAAAGAACAACTATGTTCGTATTCCTAAGTATCCGCCTTATATCGATATGGAGAATAGTGTTTGCTTTAGGAAAGAGGTTTAGGCTGCTAGGTTTACAAGTAAAAACGAAAAGAAACACTACCACTTTTTATACCTATCTTACAAGATAAGGTTTACGTTCTAAAAAAAATAGAATCGGTAAATGAACGAACGATAATGGTAAAAAAGAGTACTCCTAAGAGTTTGCGTATGATGGCGGAAGCAAAGGTAAAAAAGACCTTTGGTTCCCTAAACAATCTTACACCTATAAAAGCCAAGGTGCTCTTTCACGAGCTCGAGGTACACCAGGTAGAGTTGGAGATGCAGAACGAAGAACTGCGCGAAACACAGCTCCGGTTAGAAGAAGCATATGACCAATACGAAGACTTGTTTGACTTTGCTCCTGTAGGCTACCTTTTATTAGATGAGGAAGGAGTTGTCAAGAACATTAACCTTACGGCTTGCATTCTTTTAGGAACGGAACGCGATGAAATTAAGGAAAGGCCCTTTTCTGCCTATTTATCTAGCAGTGAATCAGATACATTGTACTTGACCTTAAAAGAAGCCTATCAAACTGAAATTAATCCATCTTTCGAACTTCAGATAAAGCCAAATGACAGAAACAGCTTTACGGCACTTTTTCAAGGTTCCCTAAACATAAATGAAGATCCTACAAAATCGATTTGTCGCTTATCAATGCAAGATGTAACTACCCTCCGAAAAGCGGAAACCTTGCAAAGGCAATATGAAAATCTGGAAAAGGAAAAAGAAAATATTCAGCACTATCTTGATCTTGCGCCAATTATATTTCTACTCATTAACGCGGAGCACAATGTAGAAATGATCAATCAAAAAGGTTGCGATATATTAGGTTATAACCGAGTAGAAATACTTGGAGAAAATTGGTTTGAGAACTTTATGCCTTATCCCGAAAAGGACAATATACCTAATGTTGCTTTTGAAAATAAAAAGTTTTTATTAAAGCCAAACTGGAAGTGCCATGTGCAAAACAAAAATGGTGGCCTACAACTAGTAGATTGGACCAATACATCAGTTTTAGACAAGTCTGGAAATCTAATAGGAACATTATGTGCAGGGGTACTTCTCTCTTCGCTTGATTAGGAAGTATAAACAATCAATAACTGCCCACTCATTAGCCTACCTTTTTGACTAAAATAGTCGTAAATTGTTGGAGTTATGGCACAGCAACACGCATGAAAAAACCAGGTAAAGAGAAAGTAGTAGCTATTGAAACATCCGTTTCAGTAGCAGACAAGACCACTAATTCAAAAAGCGTTCAGTTTCCCATTGTTGGTATTGGCGCATCTGCCGGTGGTTTAGAAGCCTTTGAGCAATTTTTTAAAAATATGCCAAATGACAGCGGTATGGCTTTTGTTGTTATACAGCACCTTGATCCCACACGTAAAGGCATTTTACCTGAGTTATTACAACGGTTTACTGAAATGGAGGTAATTGCTGTTACAGACCGTCTTAAAATTAATCCAAATTGTGTGTATGTAATTCCATCAAACAAAAGCATGTCTGTATTACATGGTTTGTTGTATTTATTTAAACCAATTGAAACACACGGTTTACGTTTGCCTATAGACTTCTTTTTCCGTTCACTTGCAGATGACCGGCAACAGCAAAGTGTTGGAATTGTTCTTTCTGGTATGGGCTCTGATGGTAGTTTAGGATTAAAAGCGATAAAAGAAAAAGGCGGTATAGTATTGGTACAAGAACCTAAATCTGCCAAATTTGATAGTATGCCGCGTAATGCAATTAAAGCAACAATTCCAGATTTTATAGACCCAGCCACCGATTTACCGAATAAACTATTACATATTGATAAAAGAGGTACCCGAAAAAGCGGTACGGCTACAACACAAAAAGACAATACCTCACTCCAAAAAATAATTATTCTACTACGCGATCAAACCGGTAACGATTTTTCGCAATACAAAGAAAATACAATTTATAGGCGTATTGATAGGCGCATGGGAATTCACCAAATAACTAATATGGGGTCATACGTGCGCTATTTACGAGAAAACCCTACAGAAATAGAAATCCTTTTCAAGGAATTATTAATTGGTGTTACTAACTTTTTTCGTGATGCTGCTGTTTGGGACCACTTAAAAGAAAAAGTCTTTCCCAAGTTGTTTACAGGATTAGAAGATGGGCACATTCTTAGGGCTTGGGTACCTGCATGCTCTACCGGCGAAGAAGCCTTTTCGTTAGCCATCATTTTTAAAGAAGCACTTGAAAAAGCAAAACTTGAAAAAAAAATAAGCTTGCACATATTTGCTACGGACCTTGATAGCGGTGCTATAGAAGAAGCCCGAAAGGGAATTTATCTAAATAATATTGCTGCAGATGTATCGGCAAGTAGACTCAGCCGCTTTTTTATTAAAATAGGCAAAACGTATAAGGTAATTACCGAAATACGCGAAATGGTCGTATTTGCGCCACAAAATATAATTAAAGACCCCCCATTTACAAAGCTAGATATCCTATCCTGCAGAAACATGCTCATATATATGGGCAGGGATTTACAGGAAAAATTAATATCACTCTTCCATTATAGTTTAAATAAAAAAGGAATACTAATATTGGGCAGTGCCGAAACGTATGGCGATAGTAAGGATTTGTTTACTATTATAAATTCAAAATATCATATTTATCAAAGTACAGGTGCTAAAAAAACCCATGGGCTGTCTAATTTTCCCAGTGCATTTGTACATTCTAAAAAAAATATAACAGAAAATATAGCCCTCAATAAAATGCCTGATAATATTCAAACCCTTACCGATAATTTATTGCTACAAAAATTCTCACCTGCCAGCACATTGGTAACCAAAGAGGGCGATATTCTGTATTTAACTGGCAATACAGGTAAGTATCTAACACCGGCAGCCGGTAAAGCTAGTATGAATATTTTTACAATGGCACGCGAAGGGCTACAAGAGAAATTACCTATTGCTTTTGGGAAAGCAACTAATAATTACGACGAAGTTGTTTTGCATATGGTTAAAATAGGAACTAACGGTGGATCTATCGTTGTTGATGTTACCCTGCAACAAATAGAAAAGCCCTTGGCATTAAAAGGGAGAATAATGGTGCTATTTACAGATGTTCCTTTTGATAAACAAAAAACAACAAGCAATAAAAAAACAAAAGCTAGCACCACCTCTGCATTACAAATAAAATCAGCAGAAGAAATACAACGCTTAAATGAAGAATTGCAAACCACGCGTGAAGAAATGCAAACGTCACACGAAGAGCTAAAATCTACCAACGAAGAATTGCAATCCTCAAACGAAGAAATGCAAAGTACCAATGAGGAATTGACTACATCAAAAGAAGAAATGCAAAGTCTTAACGAAGAACTTAACTCTTTAAACGCTGAGCTTCAGAGCAAGATTGAAAATGCTGAACGGAATGAGAGTGATATAAATAATCTACTCAATAGTAGCGAAATAGCTACCCTCTTTTTAGACAAAAAATTTAAAATACGGCAGTATACCGTTCATGCAACAAAAATTTTCAAATTAATACATAGTGATATTGGTAGGGATTTCACTGATTTGAAGAATAGTTTGAATTATCCAGAAATACTTGATGATGCAAAAGAAGTATTGCGCACGCTGGTTTTTACTGAGAAAACCATTTCTACAATAGACGGTCATTATTTTACCATTCGTATAATGCCGTATCGTACTTTAGAAGATAGAATTGACGGTTTGGTGTTAACTTTTATTGATGTAACCAAACCAACTTTACTAGAGGCTAAATTATTGAAGATTAAAAAACAATATGAAGACCTTTTTAATTCTATGGTTGAAATGTTTCAAATAATTGAGCTCATTTATGATAGTAATGGGAAAGCCTATGACTATTACTTTAGAGATGTTAATCCTGCTTTTGAAAAATTGGTTGGAAAAACCAAAAAACAACTACTGAATAAACGAGCAAGAGATATTTTTAAAATTATTGAAGATTACTGGATAAAAACCTACGATAAAGTAATAAAAACAGGAAAGCCTGTCTCTTTTGAAAATTATGGCGGTGAACTTGATAAGTACTACCGAGTAAATGCTTGGAAGGCCTCTGACAACAGAATTGCCATCACATTTACTGATATTACTGAACGTAAACGTGCAGAAAATGTGGTATTAGAAACACAACGTGTTCTTAAATCATTAATTAACAAAGTACCCAGTGTTGTTTTGGCATTGTCATCTGCTGGTGAAGTTATTGAGTTTAATCCAGAGGCTGAAAAAGTTTTTGGGCGTAACCGTATTGAGGTACTGGGTAAAAATTATTTTGATTTGTTTATTTCTTATTCACTAAGAAAAAAAGTAAAATTAGACATGAAACTACTATTGTCTAGTAGTTTACCCAACCATTTTGAGAATATTGTAAAATCTGCTAAAGGCGACCAACTAAAGATTGAATGGACAGCGCATAAGCTCTTTAACAAAAAAGGGGATGTAACAGGAGTTATTACTATTGGCGAAAATATTACTGTTATATGAAAAAACCAAAAAAAACTTCTGAAGAGGCAGATGTATTACGACAAAAAGCCCAGCAGCTATTAAAAGACAAGCATTCATCAGAAGTGGACTCGCCTGCTACCAAACCTTGGCAGCTTAGAAATGAAGCGGAGACCATAAAACTTTTGCATGAGCTTGAAGTTCACCAAATAGAACTAGAAATGCAGAACGAACAACTACAACTTGAAATCAAAAAAGCAGAAACCAGTGCTAAAAAGTATACGAACCTTTACGATTTTGCCCCTTCTGGGTATTTTACACTCAACAGCGAAGGTGAAATCGGTAAACTAAATTTCAACGGAGCTAAACTGCTAAATAGGGAACGTTCAAAATTAATAAACACTAGGTTCAACCTATTTATTGAACCAACTACACGAAGTACTTTTAATGATTTTTTAAATAGGATTTTAGAAACCAACACCAAGCAAAGCTGCGAAGTACGGCTTGCCATAAATGAAAAACCAGCTGCCTTTGTGCATATGGAAGGTATTTTTCTAGAAACGGAGCAAGAATACATGCTTACAGCTTGTAATGTTACTGAGCGAAAAGAGGTAGAGGAAAGGATTAAGGATATTGATGCCAAATGGAAGACGCTATTCCAACACACTTCTAAATTAGCTGTAAAGGGATATGATAAAAATGGAAAAACGATATACTGGAATAAAGCTGCCGAAACGTTTTACGGCTATTCAGCCGAAGAAGCAATTGGTCGCAATCTTACCGACTTAATAATCCCTAAAGAAGCAAAGACTTATGTTAATGCTACAATAGAGGAAATGTTGAGAACGAAAACACCTATGGCTTCAAGCGAGGCAGAACTTAAACGCAAAGATGGTTCCTCAATAGCTGTATTTTCAAGTCATGCATACGTAGAAACTCCAGATGGTGAGCCTGAGCTATATACCATAGACATGGACCTATCTGAAATTAAGCAGGCCGAAGAAAAATTAAAATCCAGCGATAGAATTTTTTTCCACTCAATGGATATGCTTTGTATTGCGGGCTTTGATGGATTTTTAAAAGTAGTAAATCCAGCGTGGGAAAAAACACTTGGGTGGAACAATGAAGAATTATTAGAGAAACCTTGGATTGAATTTGTTTATCCTGATGATAGGAATCCTTCAAGTGTCGCTGTAGAAGGTAAAGAAGCCTTTAATTTTGAGAATAGATACCTATGTAAAAATGGAGATATTAAGTGGCTTTCTTGGAATTCATTTCGTTACGATAAAGAAGAAATTATGATTGGAGTTGCAAGAGACATTACCGAACGTAAAAAAACAGAAGAAGAACTCAAAGAAGCCGAAAAAGCGCTGAAAGTAAGTGATACCATGTTGAGGACGTTATTACAGGATCTTCCGAATGTGGCTGTTCAAGGATATGATAAAAATGAGAAAACGATATATTGGAATAAAGCTTCCGAAACGTTTTATGGCTTTTCAGCCGAAGAAGCAATAGGCAACAGGCTTACAGATTTAATAATCCCAGAAGAAGCCAAAAATTATGTCAGTGCTGAAATTAAGCAAATGTTTACTACGAAGACACCTATTCCTTCAAAAGAGCTAGAACTTAAGCGCAAAGATAATTCTTCAATAGCTGTATTCTCAAGTCATGTATATATGGAGACTCATGCTGGTGAGCCTGAGATGTATTGCATAGACATTGACCTATCTGAACGTAAAAAAGCAGAAAGAGAATTAAAAAAAGCCCAAGAAATTGCCTGCATGGGCAGTTGGTACATAGATATTTTAACAGGCGAAATGGTTTGGTCTGAAGAGCTTTATAAAATATATGGTACTGATACAAAACTTCCCCCTCCACCTTTATCAGAACATGAAAAATATTTAATACCAGAAAGTTGGGAGCTTTTATCTTCATCCATCGAAAACACTATACGTACTGGTAAACCCTACTCAGTTGAACTTAAAGGAGCTGAAAGGGTTGGAAATAATTGGAAATGGATACTTGGCCGAGGTGAAGCTGTGTTTAATTCAGAAAATAAAATTATAGGTGTAAGAGGAACAGGACAAGATATAACTAAACGTAAACAAACAGAATCAGAGTTGATTAAAGCCAAAGAACACGCAGAAGAAAGCGACCGACTAAAATCTGCATTTTTGGCTAATATGAGCCACGAAATTAGGACGCCCATGAATGGTATTCTTGGTTTTGTAGATTTACTTAAAAAAGCAAATCTTACTGGAAAGCAGCAACAAGATTATATCAGTATCATCGAAAATAGTGGAACCCGTATGCTTAATATTATCAATAGTATTATGAGCATTTCAAAAATAGAATCGGGATCAATGGAGGTGAATAAAACAGAATTAGATATTAATGAACAAATCAAATATATCTATACGTTCTTTAAACCCGAGGTAGAAGCCAAAGGGATTCAATTTTCATTCGAAAATGCGCTACCGTCCAAAACAAGCGTTATAAATACCGATAGAGAAAAATTACTGGCTATTTTAACAAACCTGGTTAAAAATGCGATTAAGTTTACGAAACGTGGTTCCATAATGCTGGGGTATAGCCAAAAAGGTGAAAATCTTGAGTTTTATGTAAAGGACACAGGTATAGGTGTTGAAAATGAAAGGCAGCAAGCAATTTTTAAAAGATTTATCCAGGAAGATATTACAGACAAGTATGCGCTCCAGGGTGCCGGTTTAGGCTTGGCTATTTCCAAAGCTTATGTTGAAATGCTAGGAGGGAAATTATGGGTAGAAAGTGAAAAAGGGAAAGGCTCCATTTTTCGTTTTACCATTCCATATTTCCTTAATAGTAAAGCAGTAGCAGCTATAACAATTAGTACTAAAAATATGGATGAGGTTATAAATAATAATAAAATTAAAATACTAGTTTCGGAAGACGATGAGGCATCTCATTTTCTATTGAGTCTAATGCTCAAGGAAATTAGTGGTGAATTGCTTCATGCAAGAACTGGACTTGAAGCTGTTGAACTTTGCCGCGCTAATCCTGACATAGATTTGATATTAATGGATATAAAGATGCCTATAATTAGCGGATACGAAGCCACTAGACAAATACGTGAATTTAATACAGATGTAATTGTGATAGCTCAAACAGCCTTCGGACTTTCAGGAGATAGGGAAAAAGTAATGGAAGCAGGATGTAACGACTATCTTTCAAAACCGGTGACGAAGGATACATTACTTTCAACAATAAAAAAATATTTTAGTGAGTAAGTGTTCTGCAAAGAATAGTTATACCCATATATAGCTTCCTTAATCGCATTTTAAATATTCTGCCACATACAAATTTTAGTATAAACGGGCTTGATATAACCATTAAACAAATCAGAACACTAGTAAGAATTACCTAAAATTATATCAACTTAATTTTACTTCGTATGAAAAATATATTATGCTCCTTGATGATTTTGGTTACGTTAACAAATTGTACACCTGACAATTCTGAATGGAAATCTTTAATCGTAGATAATTCGCTAGAAGGTTGGCATATTTTTCAGGATAATGGGTCTAAAAAAGGATGGATTGTTGAAAATGATATGCTGATTTTCAATGGTGTATCTGATATGGAATCTGGAGAAGGCGATGCAAGTTTATTATCTAATAAAGTGTATGGGAATTTTGAAATTAAATTTGATTGGAAAATTATGCCTGGTGGCAATAGCGGTTTTTTATGGGGTGTAAAGGAAGACCAAAAATATAAATATCCTTATCAAACAGGGCAAGAAATTCAAATTTTAGATCATGCAATTTATGATGATCCTAAAAAGGTGCTAGGCGGGGAAATTGAACTAAATAATATCTTGGAAGATTTGGAGGCCCGCAAGCATTATATTGGGGCTTTATACGATTTATCTGCACCGACTGTTGCGAGTGCACCAAACCCAGCGGACCAATGGAATTCATATCATATAAAAATAGATTACGAATCTAATCTGGGAGAAGTATCCTTAAATAACGTTTTAATTAATTCATTTCCGCTTAAAGGACCCAAATGGGAAGCAATGTATGAGAATAGTAAGTTTAGTAAATCAGAAGACTATGAATATTTAGGTGATGCGAGGTGGCATGACTTTGGACAGTTTTCAAAAGGCTATATCTGTTTTCAAGATCATCCTGGAAAGGTTTCTTTTAGAAATATTAGGATAAAAGAGCTGGATTAAACCAATATTTTTAAGTGACAATACCAAATACTGCCTTGGATAAAAACCAGCAAATAAAAACGATAAAACAAAACATCATTCATTTGCCAAAATGAGCTTTACAATCTCTCAAAGCTCTTTCTTCAAGGAAATTTCTAGATAGGTCTCGTTTATGTATCGATACCAATACTTAGCAATTAAACGGTCGCTATTATCTTTAAAAAAACGACTACATAATAAAAACTAATAGTAGGTATAAAAAACAGTAATAGAATATTTTTATTTTACGCCGTTATATCATAATAAATTAATAAATATTATGAAAAATACAGGATTATTAAAAATAGCAACACTTGTAATTACGGTACTCTTTTTTGTGGCATGTGACAAAGATGACGACTCCTCTGTAGCTGTAACCGTTAACGGCACAGTACTAGTTGGAGACCGTTCAGATTTTAACGGCGATATTGATGCTAGTTTTACAGGTATCGAAGGTTCTGACTCGCGTTCCTTTATTTGGAACAACAACCTTAATACGGCAGACTACAATGCAGACATCACAGCTTCTACGGTAGGAACATTTCAAATCACCGTTGAAGATTCAGAAGGAAGTATCGTATTAAATCGCACTATCGATGGCGGTACTGAACCAGATACCATAGGTGGTGTTACCTCCTTAGGAGTTTCTGGAATATGGACAGTGACTATTCAAGTAACTAACTTTACCGGTGATGGTAGTTTTTCACTAAGTGAAGGAAATTAATCTTTTTGAACTAAACAAAATCAACCCTGCTAAGCATAATAGCGGGGTTTATATTTTATCCTTGATTCTGAACAGCAAATAAGAATGCTTTTGCAAAATAGAAACGACAATCACTAAACGTTTCATTAACAGACTAGAGTAAAAACAATAATAAGCTCTTACGCGTTCTCCAAAATATACTTCACAATAACCTTTAACTCTTCCCTCAATGAAATTACTGGATAGGTCTTGCCTGCTTGGCGGTACCAATAGCCAGCATTAAAACGGTCTCCCTCTTTTCTATGTAGGTAGGCATGTAACCAACTGCCCATGGTATCATTCATGTCTTGGGCAATATTATGAGAAGCTTCCCAATCGCCTTTGGCATCAAACCAAATGGACTGTAAGGCTAAAGGCCAATTTTCGGGAGGTATTGACTGAGACAAAGTCTGTTCAAATTCAGGATAGTCTTTAGGCAGCATGTCCGGTAACTTTTTTTACTAGTTTACCAACGGTTAACCCTTGTCCTATAATAGAAAAGACAACGACAATATACGTGATGACCAAAAAGAGGTCTCGATGCATGTCTTGGGTTAATCCCAATGCCAGGGCAATGGAGATACCACCGCGTAGACCGCCCCAAGTCATAACAAGGTTAGTTTTAGGAACAAAATCTAATTTTTTCTCAAAGAATTTAATTGGCAATAAGAGTGATAAATACCGACAGGCCAATACGACGGGTATGGCAACTAGCCCTGCAATCACATAACTAAATTCAAAGGATATGACCAACATTTCCATCCCTATAAGTACAAACAATAAGGTGTTCAGTAGAATATCCAACAACTCCCAAAATTTATCTACATAGATCTCCGTAGTATCGGACATAGCCGAGTGCCGCACTTTATCATTACCTACTACCAAGCCGGCCGTTACCATAGCCAATGGGGCAGAAAGGTGAAATTTTTGAGCGACTACGGTGCCCATCATTACAGCAGCAAGGGTAATAATTACTTCAATGTCATAATCATCTATGGAGCGCATTAATCTGTACGTAATCCAACCTATCAATAACCCTAATAAAATACCACCAATAACCTCGACGCCAAAAAGTTCTAAAATAGCCAATGGATCAATCTCTCCAGTGCTTGAAGAAGCCAATTGAAAAATAGTCAAAAATACGACTACCCCTACTCCGTCATTAAATAAGGACTCTCCCACAATTTTGGTTTCTAAATTTTTAGGAGCTCCGGCTTGTTTTAAAATTCCAAGTACTGCGATAGGGTCTGTTGGAGAAATCAAAGAACCAAAAAGCAAGCAGTAAATAAAATTTACCTCTAGCCCAAACAGTTGTAAGATGTAAAACATGAAAGTTCCCACTAAAAAGGTAGATACCAGAACCCCTAAGGTAGAAAAGACAAAAATTGGCCAACGCTGGACTTTTAACTGCTCAAAATTGGTATGTAAAGCTCCTGCAAAAAGCAGAAAACTCAGCATTACGTCTAGCAATACGTGCTTAAAATCAATTTGACTTATAATATACTTTTCAGCATTCAGTAAGGTATCATCAAAATAACTAATACCAAATACCGCCAAGGTAAAGACGATTGTAATAAGCATTAACCCAATAGTATTAGGTAGCTTTAGGAACCGAACGTTGATATAGCCAAATATGGCAGATATAAAAACAAGTATTGATGCAATGATAAAGTAATCCATAGTGTTATTTTTTTCAGCTTAGCGTCTCAATCGTTTATTTGTGAAGGTTTGTAACTAATTACAACAAACCCCAAGAGTACAGGTTTCATTTTTATACAATACGAGCCTTCAGAACTTCTATTTTTTTCGAAGCTTTAAAACCCTGTGGGTTTTACACCATTCCTAAAAATTCCTTTTCCGTAATAATAGGAACATTTAGGTTTTCAGCCTTGGTACGTTTGCTTGGTCCCATTTTATCACCAGCGATTAGATAACTGGTCTTGGAGGAGATGGAAGAACCTACCTTGCCCCCATTATCTTCAATCAACTTTTTAAGTTGGTCCCTACTCAGCGATTTGAAAACACCGGACACCACAAGGGTCTTTCCTTTGAGGATATCGGTCTGGTTCTCTAATTTTTCGGCCGATAAGGAAAACTGAACACCTTTTTCTTTGAGGCGTTCAATAGCATTTTGATTCTTTTCATTACTAAAAAAAGCCACCACACTTTCCGCAATACGCTCCCCTATTTCATCAACTGCCACAAGCTCTTCTTTAGAAGCGACCGCCATCGCATCTATATTTTTATAAGCCTTTGCAAGTTTTTTAGCCACGGTCTCACCAACAAAGCGAATGCCCAAGGCAAACATAACCCGCTCAAAAGGAATGGCGACAGATTGCGCAACGCCTTTAATTAAATTATCGGCAGACTTCTCCGCCATGCGTTCCAAAGGTAGAATTTGTTCCTTCGTCAAATCATATAAATCGGCATAGTCTTTTATCAATCCTTCTTTAAACAACAATTCTACCGTTTCTCCGCCAAGACCTTCTATATCCATCGCCTTACGAGAAATAAAGTGCTGAATACGGCCCGTAATCTGTGGCGGACAACCATATTCATTGGGACAATAATGTTTGGCATCGCCTTCGGTACGTTCTAAAGGGGTATGACATTCTGGACATTCGGTTCTATATTCAGTTTCCTTAGAATCCGCAGGACGTTTGGTGAAGTCAACACCGATAATCTTTGGGATAATCTCTCCTCCCTTTTCTACAAAAACAGTATCCCCTTCACGGATGTCTAATTTGGCAATTTGATCGGCATTATGCAAGGAAGCTCTTTTTACTGTAGTTCCTGCTAATAATACCGGTTCTAGATTTGCTACTGGTGTAATGGCACCTGTGCGCCCTACTTGGTAAGTGATTTCGTTCAACACCGTAAAGACCTGTTCTGCTTTAAATTTATAAGCCATAGCCCAACGTGGTGCTTTTGCCGTAAACCCTAATTCATCTTGGTGCTGCAAGCTATTTACTTTCACGACTACCCCATCGGTTTCGTACGGTAATTGATGTCGCGCAACATCCCATTCTTCCACAAATTCCATAACAGCTGCCGTACTATGGCATAATTTTGCAACGCTAGGCACTTTAAAGCCCCATTCGCGTGCCTTTTCCAACATTTCGTATTGAGAAGCAATTCTAATGTTATTTCCAACAATACTATATAAGAGACACTCTAAAGGCCGTTGTGCCACTACGCTGCTATCCTGCAACTTTAAACTGCCGGATGCCGTATTTCTTGGGTTCATATACGGTTCTTCGCCATTCGCTATCCGCTCCTCGTTCATTTTTTGAAAACCATCAAAAGGCAGAACTATTTCTCCTCGGATATCAAACTTAGCCGGATAATCACCCTTTAACTGCAAGGGAACCGATTTTATGGTTTTTATATTGGTCGTTACATCATCGCCTTGTAAACCATCGCCACGCGTTACGGCGCGTACTAATTTCCCGTCTTCATAGGTAATGCTGATAGAAGCACCATCATATTTTAACTCACAAGTATACGTCACTGGAGCATCTCCGAGATTCCGTTGTATACGTTTTTCCCAATCCTCCAAATCCTGCTTAGAATAGGAATTATCGAGAGAATACATACGATGTTCATGAACAATAGTATCGAAGTTCTTCGTCACCACACCACCCACACGAATTGTGGGCGAACTAGAGTCATAAAATTCAGGATTTTGGGCTTCCAAAGCCTGTAGCTCCTTCAATTTCATATCGAACTCAAAATCGGAAATGGTGGGCTTGTCTAATACATAATAATTATAATTATGTTCCCGAAGTTCGTCTCGAAGCGTCGTTATGTTGTTCTCAATACTCATTATATCTGTTCTTTTGTCATCCATTGTGGCATAGGAAGGGGTTTGAAAGCCTTCATTTTATCCAATAAGAAATCAATATGATTATCGACCAAAATAGCATCTAAATTTTCTTTTCTCACAAAACCCTTTTTTACCATCTTTTTAAGCATTTGCAGCAGCTCATCATAAAAACCATTGGTGTTTAAAACCGCAATTGGGTATGGGTGCAGTCCTAGCTGCGCCCAGGTAAGCATCTCAAAAAACTCCTCTAGGGTTCCAAATCCACCTGGTAACATGAGAATACCATCACTAAGCTCGTGCATCTTTAATTTACGGTCGTGCATGTTCTGGGTGATAATAAGTTCAGAAAGTCTGTCGTGATACACTTCCTTCCGCTTAAGAAACTCTGGAATAACGCCAATGACCTTGCCTTGGTTATCCAAAGACCCTTGCGCTACTTTTCCCATAATCCCAATTTTGGCTCCTCCATATACAAGGTCGATTTGCTGTTTAGCCAGCGTGGCGCCTAAATCATACGCATCTTTAGCAAATTCAGTATCATTCCCTTCACTACTCCCACAAAAAACTACAATTCCTTTCATTAGTCTTTTTTATAATTTAATCTATTTAAATTGCTAAAGTTCAAGCGTCATGCTCAACTTCTAGCTAAAAAATAAAATCAATACAACTCTTGCTGCTTACTGCAACTAAATACTTCTAACTGCCTTAACCATACGATCTTTTCCAAAAATATCTTTTCTCAATTCTACTGCTTTAAAAGGATAAGACTGAAGCAACGCTACCGTTTCGGCACCCAAATATTGATTTATTTCAAGATAGAGACTGCCATTCTTTACCAAGTGCTGCGCTGCAAATGAGGCAATAGCTTTATAAAAAATCAAAGGATCTTCATCCGGAACAAAAAGCGCTATTTCCGGTTCGTGATTCAGTACATTGGCATGCATCTCTTTTTTCTCTAACTCCCTCACATAAGGGGGGTTAGATACAATAATATCAAATGGCATTGAAGCCTCTAGCTCTGGTTTACCTTTTAAAATATCATATTGTAAAAAGTCTATTTTAACTCCATTAGATACAGCGTTGGATGTTGCTAGCTCCAAAGCATCCGAAGAAATATCCATCGCCTTCACCTTACACCCCTCTAAGGCTTTAGCCAAACTGATAGAAATGCAACCGCTTCCTGTTCCAATGTCTAAAATACTTAAATATTGACTAGGTTTTCCCTGATTATCAGCTACTATCCATCGCACTAAATCTTCGGTTTCAGGTCTCGGAATAAGAACGCTTGGGGATACCTTAAATAACAGGTCCATAAATTCCGTCTCACCGATAATATGTTGAATTGGAATATTTTGTTTTAATTGACCAATTGCTTTAAACAAAGGTGCTTCGTCTTCCTTAGGTATCACCAGTTCTGGTTGAAGGGCCAAGACGAATTTCTCTAATCCAAGAAAGTACGCTATCAATAAATTAAAGAAACTAGCAACTTCTTGAGAGCCGTAGCGCGTATCTAGTTCGGTATGAAAAATAGTCTTGATTTCCTTTAAAAGCATCCCTAGAGTGTTTTTAGCATCCAAACGGGGCATGAAAAGTGTCCTGTATTCCCCAAAGGCGCATCTATATAATCGAAACCAGATTTCTTATAGAGTTTTTGGGCAGCTGTCATAAAGGGCATGGTTTCCAAATAACACTGTTCAAAACCAAACGCCTTTGCTTGAGATAGGCAAGCATCTATCATTTGACTTCCTATACCCTTGCCTCTTGCAGCCTCTAGAAAATACATTTTTTGTAGCTCGCAGCAGTTGCCATTATAGTTTTCCAACGGAGCTACTCCTGCGCAACCCAGAATTCTTCCATTCTGTTCCACCACAAAATAGGTGGCTCTAGGCACATCATAATTTTCAAACATATGATCCAACGCAGTATCTGCATAGGCCGTTCCTACTTTTGGCACACCAAGGTCTACCAGCACCTTTCTAATGATACGAGCGATATCGGCATTATCCGATTTGGTTATTTCTCTTATTACAGCAGTTCCCACAGTATCCGTTTTATAGGTTTTAAAGTATTATTTTTGGTGTGTGAAGATACATGAAATGTGCAAAATCGTAAACCCTAAGGCGAAGGAAAAATAAAAAGATGCAAACAGTGACCGATATAAAAATAAGTCAACGTGTTATGGATGAAAAATTCATGCGTCGCTGTATACAATTGGCCAAAAACGGACTAGGAACAACGGCACCAAACCCCATGGTAGGCGCCGTAATTGTTCATAATAATCTGATTATTGGAGAGGGTTATACGAGTCCGTTTGGTGGTGCCCATGCCGAGGTAAACGCTATTGCATCGGTAAACAGAAAAGAAGTATTACCACAATCGACTTTATACGTAAGCTTAGAACCTTGTTCACACTTTGGAAAGACACCTCCCTGTGCCGATATGATTACAGACCATAACATACAACGGGTTGTGATAGGTCTTCTTGATCCACATGAAAAAGTAGCCGGAAAAGGGATTCAGAAATTGAAAGACGCTGGTTGTCATGTGCTTGTAGGCGTTTTGGAAAAAGAGTGTAGGGAACACCACAAGCGGTTTTTAACGTTTCACAATAAAAAACGTCCTTATATTATCTTGAAATGGGCAGAGACTGCAGATGGTTTCATTGCTCCTGAAAAACAGCTACGAAATACAGAACCCGAACCGTATTGGATAACAGGAGGATTAGCGAGACAAATAGTTCATAAGTGGCGAAGTGAGGAGCAAGCGATTTTGGTAGGTACCACAACCGTATTGGAAGACAACCCCAAACTAGATGTTCGTTTTTGGTCCGGTAAATCACCTATCAGAGTCGTTATCGATAAAAATCTTAAAGTACCCCTAACCTACCATGTACTAGATAAAAAGCAGAAAACAATCGTTTTTACAAGCGTAAAAGACACCTCTAAATACGTAGACGGTATAGATTATATAGTATTAGATGAGCTACAATATAATGCGGAAGCCATCTGTAGTCGATTATACCTTCTAAACATACAGAGTATTCTTATAGAAGGAGGAACAAGGACATTACAATCCTTCATAGATAAAAACCTGTGGAACGAAGCGCGAATTTTTAAAGGGCCATCCTTATTTAAAACAGGAATTAAGGCACCTAGCATAAACGGAACCAAGGTAACATCAAAAAAAATAGACCAAGACGACTTAATAATTTTACAACATGATTAAAAACATCGTATTTGACTTTGGAGATATTTTTATCGACCTAGATAAGCCTGCTATATACAAACAACTTGCATTATTTGGTTATCCGGAATTAACTCCGGAAATGGACACCCTTGCAAAAACCTATGAGGTTGGAAAGATGACCTCTAAAGATTTTCTATCCCAATTGAACCTTATGATTCCTGATGCAAGCCTGCCCGAAATAACTACCGCTTGGAATTGCATTCTAAAGGATTTTCCAGAATCGCGACTCAGCTTTTTAGAAAATTTAAAATCAGAGGGTAACTACCGACTTTTTCTATTAAGCAATACTAATGAGCTTCATATACATTATGTGCAAGAAGTAATGGGCAAGGAACGATGGGACCGATTTGAAGCGTGTTTTGAGCAATTTTACCTTTCTCATGAAATACATATGAGAAAACCGAACACTGAAATTTTCGATTTTGTGCTAGACCAAAATGATTTAGTAGCAAACGAAACCTATTTTATTGACGATACGAAGGAAAATACGGATGCCGCGGCATCTATTGGTATACACACCTGGCATCTTATCGTTGGTTCGGAGGATGTTACGGACTTAAAGACGAAACTTTAAATGCAATACCTAGCGTTGAGCATTCTTTGCTCTAGTCTCATTTTCGTGGTTTTTAAACTTTTTGTGCGCTACCATGTGCAAACCCTGTATGCCATCATCGCCAATTATGTAGTAGCCTGTTTGGTTGGTATCCTCTTTTATAAAGGCGAACTAGCTATTACCAATCTACCAACAAAAAGCTGGTTTTGGGGCGCTATGGCCTTGGGGGTACTTTTTATTTTGGTGTTTAATCTAATGGCCGCCACATCACAAAAACTTGGGGTTTCCGTGGCTTCCGTAGCGACTAAAATGTCCTTTGTGCTCCCAGCAATTCTAGGTGTTGTACTCTATAATGAACAATTAGATGCTATTAAGCTGTTAGGTATTGCCATTGCTATTTTAGCCGTATATCTGGCTTCAATGAAACAATCTTCGGGTAATTTTAAGATGTCTATGCTGCTGCTACCCTTTTTGGTTTTCTTGGGGTCTGGCATCATAGATTCAGCTATTAAGTATTTTCAGGAAGCTCATGTACCCGAGACAGAATTCGCACTGTTTTCAGCAGTCCTATTCTTTTTTGCTGGATGCGCGGGTTTACTTTTTATTGGAATAACATCTTTTAAGCAACCACTGAAGCTTAATCCTAGAAATGTTTTAGGAGGAATAGCACTCGGTATCCCTAATTTTTTTTCTATCTATTTTCTTTTGCTCGCCTTAGGCTATAATGGACTAAGCAGTGCTTCTATATTCACGGTAAACAATGTTGGTATTGTGGTACTATCTACCGTTCTCGGTATCGTACTATTTCAAGAGAAGTTAAGTGCAAAAAATTGGTTGGGTATTGGTCTGGCAATTATTAGTATTGTTTTAGTCCTATAATTTTTAGCCATGGAAGCGACAGACACCTACAAAACCATATCAAAACCCGTTAGCGATATTCTTTTAAAAGAACGCAAAAGTAAGTTTTATGGATGTGCATACCCTATTACTGATGAAGTAGAGGTAAAACCTTTGATTGATGAATTGAGAAAAGCATACCCAACGGCTAACCATGTTTGCTATGCATGGCAACTAGGTGTTATAAACCATTCTTATCGGGCAAATGACGATGGAGAACCAAACAATTCAGCCGGAATGCCTATTTATGGACAAATACAATCCTTTAACGTCACCAACATACTCATTGCCGTAGTTCGTGTTTTTGGCGGCACCAAATTAGGTGTAGGGGGATTGATAAGTGCGTATAAGGGAACGGCTCAATTAACCTTGGAAAATTCAAGAATCATAGAGAAAATAATTAAGGAAGAGCTAACACTTAGCTTTGAGTATGCAGAAATGGATACCGTAATGCGTTTTATAAAAAAAAATCAACTCGAGCTAGTTTCGCAGGAGCTCCATATGAATTGTAAAATAATAATAGCGGTCCGCATAAAAGAACTAAAAAGGATTCAGAAAGAACTAGCGGCATACCACAAAATAAATGTTTTGGAATAGCTTTGACACCTATTAACACCTTCTATCCTACAAGCCATATACTTATATTAATTTTTTGAGAATATAATCGGGACATTTTATAGGCCTTTTCTTATTAACATCCATGAACACCAAAACGGTATTGGCTTCTGCCAAGATTTCATTGTTTTGGTTCAACAGTGTATATTCAAATTCTATCCTAACGGAAGGTATTTTTTTTAAATATGTTTTCAGCGTGAGCACGTCATCGAACAGTGCTGATTTTTTATAGTTTACCCGCAGGCTAATTACCGGCAACATAACCCCGCTCTCTTCCATTTCCTTATAGGAGAGGTCGAAAGAGCGCAACCACGATATCCTACCCATTTCTAAATATTGGGCATAGTTTCCGTGATAGACAACGCCCATTTGATCTGTTTCTCCATATCTAACCCTAAAAGTAATTTCGTTTGCACACATTTTATAAAGTAAAAAAGTATATATTTAAAATCTATCCCAATGGGCAAACGAACATGCGAAAAAAAAAGATTAAATTCAATAGAGATTGATTTTTTTTTTAGGTTATTTGTTCACATATTTGTCCACTGCATTATTAGAAAACAATAGGTGACTATTTGTTGTTTAATCTTTATTATTAACCATTAAACGAGGGCTTTTTTACTATGAATGTTACTGCAAATTCCGTTTGGAAAAACTGTTTGGTATTTATCCAAGATAATATCCAACCGCAGGCATTTAAGACTTGGTTTGAGCCTATTAAACCGGTTAAGCTCACCGAAAATTCTTTAAGCATACAAGTTCCAAGTAAATTTTTCTACGAATGGTTAGAAGAGCATTACGTTAGACTCTTAAAAGTAGCCCTTACTAAGGAGTTGGGAGAATCAGCAAAACTGGTTTATATTATCCGCATGGAGAATACCTATGGAAATAAAGAACCATTTACTGAAAAAATTCCTAGTTCCAACAGAGGAAACATGGCACCACAAGAAATGGACGTTCCAATCAAATCTAAAAATTCGGAATTACGCAATCCTTTTGTTATCCCTGGAATTAGAAATATCAAGATAGAATCGCAGCTGAATCCAAACTATAATTTCGATAATTTTCTGGAAGGTGATTCCAATAGATTAGCTCGTTCTGCCGGCATGGCGGTTGCCAACAAACCGGGAGGCACATCATTTAATCCCCTATTAGTTTTTGGGGGTGTTGGTCTTGGAAAAACACACTTAGCCCATGCTATTGGTGTTGAAATAAAAGATAAATATCCAGAACGCACTGTTCTTTACATTTCTGCAGAAAAATTTACCCAACAGTATATAGAATCTGTCAAGAAAAACACACGCAACGATTTTATTCACTTCTACCAGTTAATAGATGTACTTATCATAGATGACGTACAATTCCTATCAGGTAAATCTGGTACTCAGGATGTCTTTTTCCATATTTTCAACCATTTACACCAAAATGGAAAACAGGTAATCCTAACTTCCGATAAGGCACCTGTAGATATGCAGGATATTGAACAACGTTTGTTATCCCGTTTCAAATGGGGGCTTTCCGCAGAGTTACAAACACCAGATTACGAAACGCGGATATCCATACTCAACAACAAGCTCTACAGAGACGGCGTAGAAATGCCGAAAGATATTATCGAGTATGTTGCTAAACACATTAAGACCAATATAAGGGAGTTGGAAGGTGCCATTATATCACTAATAGCACAGTCTACGCTTAACAAGCGCGAAGTGACACTAGAGCTTGCGCAGCAAGTTGTAGAGAAGTTCGTGAAGAATACCAAAAGAGAAGTATCTATTGACTACATACAGAAAGTAGTTTCCGATTACTTTGAAATGGATGTGGCCACCTTACAGTCCAAGACAAGAAAAAGACATATTGTACAGGCGAGACAATTGGCTATGTTCTTTGCCAAAAAGTTTACTAAGGCTTCGTTGGCAAGTATTGGATCACAAATTGGCAAACGAGACCATGCTACCGTACTTCATGCCTGCAAGACCGTTGATAACTTAGCCGAAACCGATAAACAATTCCGAAAATACATCGAGGACCTCACAAAGAAATTATCATAACACCTCTATGAAGACAAAAGTGTTAATGGTATGCCTAGGAAATATCTGTAGGTCTCCATTAGCCGAAGGCATTCTTAAAAGCATAGTTAATCCTGAAGATGTCTTTGTTGATTCCGCCGGAACTGGTGGTTACCACATAGGCAATTCGCCCGACCCTAGATCTATTGACGTTGCATAAAGTAATGGTATAGATATCAGCAACCAAATCTGTAGAAAATTCAGTACACCCGATTTTGATAGATTCGATGTCATTTACGCTATGGATAACGAAAATTACAACACCATTATAAAACTAGGTAATAATCTAACGCTTCAAAATAAAGTACGTTTATTGTTAAGTGAAACCAATGGAAGTGACAACGAAGTCCCAGACCCCTATTACGGTGGAGAAGACGGATTTGAAAAGGTTTTTCAAATGATTGAGGGCGCCTGTAAACACATAGCAAAACGACTTTAGCACCTAGCTTATGAGCAAAGAAATGAATAAGAAAGGAAAATTATATTTAATTCCAACCACGCTGGGTGATAGCCCACCACTGGAAGTCCTTCCTATTTCTATCAAAAGGGCTATAGAAAGTATAGACTATTATGTGGTGGAGAATGAAAAAACAGCGAGACATTTTATCAAAAAAATGAGTCCAAGAAAATCTCAGCCATCCCTACACTTATTTGTACTGAACAAATTTACGGAAGCAACTGAAATTCCTAGTTTTCTAGAACCCTGCCTTGCTGGTCATGATATGGGTATTTTGTCTGAAGCAGGTTGTCCCGGTATCGCAGACCCAGGTGCTGCTGTAGTTCAACTTGCGCATCAAAAACACATACAGGTAGTTCCTTTGGTAGGCCCCTCCTCTATCGTACTTGCTTTAATGGCAAGCGGTCTAAATGGGCAGAATTTTGCATTTAACGGCTATTTGCCTATTGACTCAACGGATCGAAGAAAAGAAATAAAGCGCTTAGAAAAAAAATCTAGGGAAGAGCAGCAGTCACAAATATTCATAGAAACTCCCTATCGAAATAATAAACTACTTGAGGAACTACACAAATCACTGTCCGGAAACACAAGTGTATGTGTCGCTTGTGACCTTACCTTAAGTACCGAATTCATTAGTACGCGAAAAGCAGCGGCATGGAAAAACGAAAACGTTGACCTGCATAAGCGCCCTGCTATTTTTATAATTCAGGCATAAAAAAACCCTAGCACAAAGTGCTAGGGCCTGTCATTTTCATATGTACAGTAGACTTTATATTCTAGGATTTTTTATTGCTTCAACACTAGAAATATCATATCCAGAAAACTCCTTTATATAATAGGCAATGTTGGTACCATAATCATCCATTACATCCTTTTTACCAAAAGAACGCAAATAACGTTTAACGTTACCAGCACCAGCTAAGTGTGCAGCCGCCAACATTCCCGATTCCGTAATTTCAATACCACGGATTCGTTTACCAACGAACCTTTTGATATCTCGCCTTAGAATCCACTTGTTCCTAGCAATGTTTACTTGAAATACTTTCTCCTGCAAAACAGGATCTCCTAAAAACTGCTGTTCGCTATAAACGCCCATAAGCTCTAAGGTGCTCATGCCAAACTGGTATTTACCTAAATACCCAAAGGTGTTCACTACAAAGTAGTCTCCTTTAGATTCCTTAAAGGCCAAGGCCTCTTTAAAACCGGTAAAATCTGTTCCCGCAAAGGGAGGCATAAATTTAATTTCAATCATAGTGGCTTTGTCTTTGGGAAACAAAACCGAAGTAGGTTCTTTTACTTTAAGTGGTTCAGGAACAGATACCTTAAAAGGATTTAATCCAAAACCGGATAAAATAAACATCACAATAAGAGGACAAACAATCATTATCCATCTTTTCATAAGGTAAATTTCTTAAGACTTACAGCAATGGGCTCGCTTAAATTTTCGATGGCAAAGTTAGAAGGTAAAGTAACTTGTTTTGGCAAGGTTATGTTAAAACTGCCTCTAAATAGCTAAAATGTATTAAAATTCCGACAATTAGCCTATCTTTTTATTTTTTGGGCATTTATCCATCGGATGTACTGTACCTTATTTCGGCCATGCTGCGCCAAATTTTTCGCGAACATGTGGTAGCCAAAATTTTCTACGTTAGCTACCATATATAAATAGTCGTGCTTTTCTGGGCTTAAAACCGCATCAACTGCGCTAATATCAGGCATGGTAATCGGACCTGGAGGTAATCCTGAATTTTTGTATGTATTATATGGGGACTCTAATTCCAAATCTTTATAAAGCACTCTTTTAATAATGGTATCAAAATTACCCGTTTCTTTCTTTATTGCATAAATCACGGTAGGGTCTGCCTGAAGTAGCATTCCTGTCCTCAAACGGTTCAAATAAAGGCCTGCAACTTTAGGGCGCTCATCTATCTTAGCGGTTTCTTTGTGCACGATAGACGCCAAGACTACCACCTCATTAGGACTTAATCCTAGCGCTTTGGCCTTTTCTTTTCGTGGATCGCTCCAGAAACGATTATATTCTATTAACATTCTAGACCTAAACTCCTCTGCATTGGTATTCCAAAAGAACTCATAACTATTGGGAACGTATAAGGCCAAACTATTTTCTAAATCCATCTGATGCTCGGATAGAAACGCTTCGTTATTAAATGCATTAAGCAAGCTTGTACTATCCGCTTCGATTTGGACCGCAATTCTACCGGCAAGGTCAGCCAAAGTTTCCTGATTGTTGAAAGCGACTTTTACCGGCACATTCTCCACTCTAAGGCTATTGATAATCTCATTATTGTTCATCCCTTTCCCTATTCGGTACTTACCCGCCTTAATATTTTGGGAATAGCCCTTTTTATTGGCTGCAGATTCAAACGCGTCTACGTCCTTTAATAAGGGTTCAAGGCTTTTCTTTAGCTCAGAAAAAGATGTATCGGTACGGATAAAAACAAAAGCTTCGGCATTCTTAAATACCGTATTCGGTGTAAAAAAAGCACCGTAAACCATAAAGGCGAAAATCCCACACGCTACAAGGCCTAACAAAACCAAGCTTAGTAAAATTCTTTTAATATTCATTAGTTATTAATTTTTTGAAATAAAACTTCATTCTTATATCGTCCATTACTGCTAATCCAATCCTTTTTTACCCCGACTTTTAAAAAACCTGATTTTTGGAAAAGATTTATACCCCTTTTGTTTTCCTCTAGGATATTGGCATAAAGTTGCCTTAGCTCTAGTGTTGCAAAGGCATAATTAGAAAGTAGCTCCAAAGCCTCTGCCCCTATTCCCTTATTCCTATCAGCTTCCTTTACTATAACGATACCAACACCGGCACGCTTGTGTTTAGGGTCAAAATCAAATAAATCAATCAAGCCTAAGGTAATCCCCTCAGAGCCACAAATGACCAAACGCAACTGTTTTACTTCGTATATATCCCTATGGGCATTCTCCAAATAAAATTCAAGCACACTTCTTGAGTATGGAGTTACCGTACCGCTTATTTCCCAAACATGAGTATTATTCTCTATGTCGTAGAGAAACTGCAAATCTTCCTTTTCCAAGGCTCTTAAAAATAGATTTTTACCTTTTAAAAGTTCCATTGCACCTCCCCTTTAAAGACCTGTTTAGCCTCTCCAATTAAATAAATCTGTTCATAACCGTTGTTTTTAGGAACAAAAGTCACTTCCAATTCACCACCCAATACCTTCACTTTTATTTTCAACCCTTTGGTTGTTCCTTGCGAATACATTGCGAGAGCAACTGCAGTAACACCTGTGCCACAAGAGAGGGTCTCATCCTCTACACCTCTTTCATAGGTGCGTACAGAAAACGCGCCACCTTCATCTTGTTCTACAAAGTTGATATTACTACCCTCTTTTCCATAAAGTCCAAATCGTAGTTTAGCGCCTTCCTTTACCACATTAAACCGAGAAAGTTCGGAAACCATTTGCACATGATGGGGAGAACCTGTGTTCATAAACACGGCACCAGGTTTAGATTTAATTTCTTCAACATCAAGCATTTTAAGATGTATGTTAGGCCCCTTAACAGTTGCATGGTGCAAACCGTCTATAGCACAGAAATTGGTTTCGTTTCCGATTATATTTAAGAACTGTGCAAAGGACACAATACAACGCCCTCCATTCCCACACATCGTACTTTCTTTACCATCCGAATTATAATACACCATCTTAAAATCTGACTTTGCATCTGTTTCTAGCAATATCAGTCCATCAGCACCAACTCCAAATCTTCTATCACATAAATACGCTATCAATTGCGTATCGTTTCTTGGAAATGTTCGTTGACGATTATCAATCATCACAAAGTCGTTTCCTGTACCTTGATATTTATAAAAGTTAATTTTCATTAGGTGCGGAATAAAGCACAAATATAGGATTTTATTAAGGGTTTTTTGGCAGTTAAAATGTCGTTAAAGACTAATTATGGGACATAAAATCAACTAATTTTACATGACACAGAACAAATTTATAATACATGAAAAAAATAGGAAGCCTTTTGTTAGTCTCGGTTTTTGCTGGGGCAATTACTTTGGGAGCTTATAAACTCCTTTTTGAGAAAACAAATTATGCCATCGTACAGCAGCAGGAAAGTGGTTCGGTGATTAATACGAGTTTCACCCCAACATCGGCCAAAGGCGCTGGAATAAACGAAGTAGATTTCACGAATGCAGCCGAAACTACTGTAAACGCCGTAGTACACGTAAAAAATGTCACCTTAGGCAAAGCACCCACTTCCATGTTCGATTTCTTCTATGGTTCTGGGGGAACCGTTACACCGCAGGTAGGAACCGGATCTGGAGTTATCATTTCCCAGGATGGATATATCGTAACCAATAATCACGTTATTTCGCGTGCCAACCAGCTTCAGGTTACGCTTAACAACAACAAAACCTACGAAGCGGAACTTATAGGTGCGGATCCGAACTCGGACATTGCATTAATAAAAATCGAAACCGATGATAAACTGCCTTATTTAGCCTTTGGTGATTCTGATAATGCAAAAATCGGAGAATGGGTTTTGGCTGTTGGCAATCCGTTTAATCTAACCTCTACCGTAACTGCAGGTATTGTGAGCGCGAAAGCTAGAAGTTTGGATACGAGAACAAACCAATCCTTTATACAGACCGATGCTGCGGTAAACCCGGGCAACTCGGGCGGAGCTTTGGTGAATACAAATGGGGACCTAATCGGCATTAACACCGCAATTTCCTCTCAAACGGGTTCTTATGTAGGTTACTCTTTTGCTGTACCAAGTAATATTGCCAAAAAAGTAGTGGACGATATTATGGAGTACGGAAACGTTCAAAAGGGATTTATCGGAATACGACCTGCGCCAGTAAACACACCAGATGCGGTAGAACGCGGTATTAGTAATATAGATGGTGTATATATTGAATCTATAGAGGCAGAGTCCGGCGCATACGATGCAGAACTAAAAATTGGGGATATCATAAAAAAAGTGGACAATATTGATGTGCATAAATTTCCCGATTTAACCGGCTATCTTTCTACAAAACGCCCTAAAGATACCGTGCAAATGGTGATAGAAAGAGAAGACGAACTACTTGAGGTAGCGGTAGTTCTTAAAAAACGACAAACCCTAAACCTTCCTGAAATGGGATTGGAAGTTACAAATCTTACCGATTCCGACAAGAAAATATTTAAAACCAAGGAGGGTGTTAAAATAACTGGGGTACCAGAAAGATATAGAGGTTATGGCCTTAAGGGCAAGGTTATTTTACAAGTCGATGACAAAGAAATTAAGGATATAGATGACGCAAAAACAGCCTTTGGCGCTATATCCAGATATGGAAAAACCGTTATCACTATGATAAGTGAGGATGGAGAACGAGAGCGGCTCATCTTTCAATAACCAAAACATAAATATAAAGCACCTTTTAAAAAGGTGCTTTTTCTATGAAATAAAGCTGCCAAAACGCTTGAAATATGTAGTTTTGCATCAGGTTAAACAACCCAAAACTAACTATGTCACGTAACATATCTTACGAAAAAGAATTAGCTTTTCAAGCAGATCGCAGAAAAGCAACTACCGAATTTATTAAAATTGTCAGCGATCTTTGGTATGACAAATCTATAGAAATCGTCCTATTTAAAAATCAGGTTATAGACAAGAATGTGAGTGATATTATTCACTTACATGAGTATGCAGGAGAATTTGTTCAAAAACCCATTTCTATCTTTGATTCTGTTGAATTACTGAGAGCGATAAACGACATTAAACTTCCTCCATCCAAGCTAGACATTGGTAAACTCACTTATGAGTATCATGCAGACGACAATCACTTTAACAATGTTAAGGCATTTGTTATTGAAAAATTGAAAGATGCATCCGACACGGCAGGTATAAAACCGAAAGACGTAGTCCTTTACGGTTTTGGTAGGATTGGCCGTTTGTTAGCAAGAGAACTCATGTCCAAAACAGGCAAGGGTAATCAACTGAGGTTAAGGGCTATTGTTGTTAGGGGTACAGCAGATGCCGATGTTTTAGAAAAAAGAGCCAGCCTATTGCGAACAGATTCGGTTCATGGCACCTTTTCAGGAACCGTGCGGGCCGACTTTCAAAATAATGCACTTATTATAAACGGCACCACGGTACATCTTATTCATGCTAGTAATCCCGAGGAAATAGATTACACTGCCTACGGTATAGCCGAGGCATTGATAATTGACAATACCGGTGCGTTTAGAGATAAAACCGCACTCTCTAGGCATTTAATTGCAAAAGGTGTGTCAAAGGTATTGTTGACGGCTCCAGGCAAGGAAATTCCAAATATTGTGCATGGTGTAAACCATATGGATTATGATCCGGATACCACTAAAATATATTCTGCTGCGTCTTGCACCACAAATGCAATCACTCCGATACTTAAAGTGATAGAAGATTCTTTAGGAATCAAAAAAGGACATTTAGAGACGATACATGCCTATACGAACGACCAAAATCTGGTAGATAATATGCATGATAAATTTAGAAGAGGTAGAGCTGCAGGGTTAAATATGGTACTCACGGAAACTGGAGCGGGAGAGGCGGTGGCCAAAGCGTTACCTTCTTTAAGAGGAAAGCTAAGCTCTAATGCCATTAGAGTTCCCGTACCTAACGGATCATTGGCCATCCTTAACCTTGACTTAACAAATAAAACTTCTTTAGAAGGCGTAAATACGATATTGAAAAAATATGCCCTTGAAGGGGATTTGGTAGAACAAATACAGTACTCATTGAGTAAGGAGTTGGTATCCTCCGATATTGTGGGTACCTCTGCGCCTGCCATTTACGATAGCAAAGCGACCATCGTCTCAGATAATGGAAAAAATCTGATACTTTATATTTGGTACGATAATGAATATGGCTACTCCCATCAAGTAATGCGCTTGGCAAAATACATCTCTAAAGTGCGGAGATACACTTATTATTAAAAAACAACAGCGTGAAACATCTCAACACTATGGCTTTTACGTAGGTATAAACCTAGTGTAAGCTTTGCTTATTTTTTTTCCTAAATTGATATTAATAAATTACTTTAGTTATCTCTAAATCAACTTTTAACGCCAATACAAATGAAAATCCCTAGATTACTCTGTCTCTTGACAGTCCTACTTACTGTTACTTTTAATTATGGCCAAGAAACCAAAGCTGCAGATAAACTCTCGCTTGATGAAGGTCCGATAAGCAATCAGTTTGATTATATTTCTAAAAAATCAGGTAATTACCGTGCCGATGGAGTACGCTACGAGGTAGTAAAAGAAACCAACTTATATAAGCTTAGAAAAAATGTGCTGGACTCCTTAGTCGAAATATCTAAAAAGACATCAGAATTAAAGTCTACCATATCCGAACATGAAACCACTATTACCTCGCTAAACAAAAAATTAGAAGAAACAATAACAAGTTTAACTGCCGTTAGTGAGGAAAAAGACAACATGTCACTGCTTGGAGCCTCAGTATCAAAAGGCACCTACAACGTTATATTATGGACGATTATCGGGGCACTTTTTTTGTTTTTAGTCCTTTTTATATATAGGTTTAGAAATAGCAATATTCTTACACAAGAAGCAAAACAAAACCTCTCTGAACTAGAATTAGAATATGAAGACCACCGCCGAAAAGCTTTGGAAAGAGAGCAAAAAATTAGCAGACAATTACAAGACGAAAGAAACAAACAGAAAAAAACCAAATAACATTAAAACTCCCTTTTGGGAGTTTTTTTATATCCTATGGTAACGATAAAACAGGCTACTGAAGCAGATCTCAATGATATCGCCCCGCTTTTTAATGCGTATCGTTTTTTTTATGGACAAACTCCAAATGAGACGGCAGCGTTAGCTTTTATTGAAGATAGATTCGTGAAAAAAGATTCTATTATTTTTTTAGCTTATGAAAAACAAGTCCCAGTAGGATTTACCCAGCTATATCCTACCTTTTCATCGGTCTCACTTAAAGCGTCACTTATACTTAACGACTTATACGTAACTGAAACAAACCGCAACGCAGGCATCGCTAAGCGTTTGTTGGAAACAGCAAAAATATACTGTCGTAATAATAGTTACAAAGGCCTGAGCTTGGAAACGGCAACCGACAATCCAGCCCAACATTTATATGAAAAATTAGGTTGGAAAAAAGATGTTCATTGTTTTCATTACTTTTGGTCGGCCAAATAAACAAGGTTAAAAACAACTATGAGAATAGATATTATCACTGTACTCCCAGAACTATTAAAAAGTCCGTTTGACGCCTCTATATTAAAAAGAGCCATAGAAAAAGGCTTGGTAGAAGTCCATTTTCATAATATTAGAGACTATACGGATAAAAGCTACAACCAAGTAGATGATTATCAATTTGGTGGTGGAGCCGGAATGGTGATGATGATAGAACCTATAGACAAGTGTATCTCCAAACTGAAATCGGAACGGGAATATGACGAAATCATCTACATGACTCCAGATGGCGAGACATTAAACCAAAAAGCCTCTAACAGCTTGTCTTTACTCAAAAATATAATCATACTTTGCGGACATTATAAGGGGGTAGATCAACGCGTAAGGGATGCCTTTATTACTAGAGAAATATCCATTGGTGATTATGTGCTTTCTGGTGGAGAATTAGGAGCAGCAGTTTTATGTGATACCATAATTAGATTGATCCCAGGCGTACTTAATAATGAAACCTCTGCCCTCACCGATAGTTTTCAAGATGGATTATTGGCGCCACCCGTTTACACAAGACCTGCAGAATACAAGGGCATGAAAGTTCCCGAGATACTTTTGAGTGGTAATTTTGGAAAAATAGAGACCTGGAGAGAGGATCAGGCACAGGAAAGAACAGAAAAATTACGGCCAGACCTGTTGGAATAGTCCATCGTTTAAAGTCTACAAAGAAAAATATATGAAAAATACTTGTAGATTCTAATTTTAGAATTATTTTTGCACACTGTTAAATTAACCTCTGACGATAATCGTGAACGTTGTTTTAATCTAATTCCGATATTAAAAGATAAAATGGAATCATTAATTAAGTTTGTTCAGGACGAATTTGTAACGAAAAAAGAATTCCCAAAATTTTCCGCTGGAGACACAATCACTGTGTATTATGAAATTAAGGAAGGTGAAAAAACACGTACCCAGTTCTTTAAGGGCGTGGTGATACAAAGAAGAGGTTCTGGAGCAACAGAAACATTTACTATTCGTAAAATGTCCGGTACTGTAGGTGTGGAACGTATATTCCCAGTAAACCTTCCAGCTTTGCAAAAAATAGAGATTAACAAAAAAGGTAAAGTACGTAGAGCTCGTATCTACTACTTTAGAGAGTTGACAGGAAAGAAAGCAAGAATAAAGGAAGTAAGGTCTTAACAGACATATTTCTTGAAGTAAAAAGCATCAACTTTATAGTTGATGCTTTTTTTATGAACATTTGTTTATAACCTATGTTCATAACCTATTGATTTTTAATTAGATAAAAATAAGGTGTGTTTGCGTATAATTTAGTAACTTGTTACTGTTATAAAGAAATAAATCAGTGTTAATATCGATTTAATCTTTAAAACTATAAAGTTTACGTTCTTATATTGTTGTTCCGTCATGAGTGTAATATATTGTTCTCAAAAGCAATTACACTTTCAGAAGCATTTTAGCTTAATAGGCTGTCGCCTTTTTTGATATTTTGGACATATGTGTAATTACTACACTATGTTAAGACAACAAAAAGTAATGCAAAGTATTCTTTTGGTTATCCAATCAAAAGATGAATCGCATGTCAAACGTTGAATTAGTTATGCGGACGCAATCAATGGTTGCCGTTTTAATTTAAGATTGAAACAAACAAAATCCGTAAACGACTTCTAAAAAGCCATATCAATGTACTTGTACGATGATATGGCTTTTGTTATTCTACCGGTACAAAATCCAAGAACATTCGGCCAATTCCTATTTAACAAGCCTAGATAATATTGTATCTTTGATTTGCTTGAATTAAAACCAACACGCATGTCCAAGATTTTTTATACCAAAACAGATGAGGCACCAGCTCTAGCTACCGAATCTTTTTTACCAATAGTAAAGGCTTTCACGAAAACTTCAGGAATTGAAATAGAGACTAAAGATATTTCTTTAGCAGGCAGAATAGCCGCTACATTTCCAGAATACTTGAATAAAAGTCAGCAAATCAATAATGATTTGGATGAACTAGGTCAGATGGCCAAGATGCCGGAAGCAAATATCATTAAACTCCCTAATATAAGTGCATCTGTTCCACAGTTAAAAGACGCCATAAAAGAATTACAAGCCAAAGGTTATAACTTACCCAGCTACCCAGACGAACCTACCTCTGACGCTGAAAAGGAAATAAAAGTAAAATATGATAAAATAAAAGGAAGCGCTGTAAACCCTGTACTTAGAGAAGGAAATTCGGACAGACGCGCCCCACGTGCTGTTAAAAATTACGCCAAAAAGAACCCTCATAAAATGGGTGCTTGGAGTGCAGATTCCAAGACGCATGTAGCCACCATGGACCACGGAGATTTTAAATCTAATGAAAAATCCGTAACACTAGGAAGTGCAACAAATGTGAAAATCACACTTACGACCCCCAACAATACGGTAACTATACTAAAAGATAAAATAGCCCTGCAAGCAGGAGAAATTATCGATGCAACCGTACTAAGTAAAAAAGCTTTACTCGCTTTTCTTTCCGAACAAGTGACAGACGCAAAAGAGAAAGGAGTGCTTTTCTCAGTTCATATGAAAGCCACTATGATGAAGGTTTCCGATCCTATTATTTTTGGTCATGTGGTAGTTACTTTTTTAGCACCGATATTTGAAAAGTACGCAGCTATTTTCACTGAATTAGGTATCAACCCTAATTATGGTCTTGAAAACATGTATAATAAGCTAGAGAAACTCCCGCAAAGTGAAAAATCAGTTATAGAGCAGGACATTGCGAGTGTTTTAGCTGACAGACCAGCACTTGCGATGGTGAATTCCGATAAAGGAATCACAAACTTACATGTCCCTAGCGACATCATCATTGATGCTTCTATGCCTGCTATGATTCGTAATTCTGGACAGATGTGGAACGCGGAAGGGAAAGCCCAAGACACAAAGGCAGTAATACCAGACAGCAGTTATGCAGGGATTTATAGCGAAACCATAAATTTTTGTAAAAAACATGGTGCATTTGACCCTACTACAATGGGTACGGTGCCCAATGTTGGTCTTATGGCACAAAAAGCTGAAGAGTATGGTTCACACGACAAAACTTTTGAGATAAAGGAAGATGGTGTAGTTAGAGTTGAGGATATAAAAACTGGAGAAACACTAGTAGAACATACTGTAGAAACCGGTGATATATGGCGTATGTGCCAAGTAAAGGATGCTCCTATCCAAGATTGGGTAAAGCTAGCTGTTTCTAGGGCAAAGGCGACTCAAGACCCAACCATTTTTTGGCTAGATAAGACTAGAGCACATGATGCAGAAATTATTAAAAAAGTAAATATATATCTACCAGAATATGACATCGAAGGATTAGATATACGCATCCTATCCCCTATTGAAGCTACTCAGTTTACGCTGGAACGCATGAAGGCGGGTAAGGATACCATTTCTGTCTCAGGTAACGTATTACGAGATTATTTAACGGATTTATTCCCAATCTTAGAAGTTGGCACCAGTGCAAAAATGCTTTCTATTGTTCCCCTAATGAACGGCGGAGGCTTATTTGAAACAGGAGCTGGAGGCTCGGCACCTAAACATGTAGAACAATTTTTAGAGGAAGGACATTTACGATGGGATTCTTTAGGTGAATTTTTAGCCTTAGGCGTTTCCTTAGAGTTCTTTGGAGAAAAGAACGATAATGCAAAAGCTAAAATTTTGGGTGATTCCTTAGATAGCGCTACGGAAAAATTTCTATTGAATAACAAATCACCCTCAAGAAAGGTAAATGAGTTGGATACCCGAGGAAGCCATTTTTACTTGGCAATGTACTGGGCAGAAGCTTTGGCCGAACAAAATGAAGATTTAGAACTTAAAGGTATTTTCATGAAGGTGTTTTCCGAAATACAAGGTAAAGAAGAACAGATTTTTGACGAACTGATAAAAGCTCAGGGGTCTGCCCAAGATATTGGTGGATATTACAAACCAAACGCCGAGTTAGCAGCAAAGGCTATGCGCCCAAGCGCGACGTTCAATTCTATTTTAGACAATATTTAACAGCACCTTCTAGAAGAATATAAAAAGGCCTTCAAATTTGAGGGCCTTTTTTTGACTAAAAAATGTTAAGGTTTCCAGCGCTATTTTATTTCTGGTTATTTTTAAAAAAAGTTTTTATGAAGCAGGCCACTTTCGTGTCGTCCTTACTATTCTTATTTTTCTCGATACATTCCTTTTCACAACATAAATATACTCTTAGCGGCACAATTATAGAAGAAAGTAGCAACGAAACCTTAATCGGGGTAACCGTTGCCTTTCCAACTTTGGGAACAGGGGTGGTGACCAATGAATATGGTTTTTATTCCATCACACTTCCAGAAGGCGAGTATGAGCTGCTGGTAAGTTATATAGGCTTTGAAGAAGTGGTGAGTAGCATCAATCTAAATACAAATACAAAAATAGATTTTAAGCTCAAGGAGGCTGTGGAACAACTAGAGGAAGTCGTTGTTACACAGAATATAGAAAAAATGGACATTAGAAAGCCTCAAATGAGCGTGAATACGTTGTCCGTAGAAACTATTAAAAAAATCCCGGTTATTCTCGGTGAAGCGGACATTATTAAGTCAATTCTATTATTGCCCGGAGTCACGAATGCTGGTGAAGGAGCATCTGGTTTTAACGTTAGAGGAGGTTCTGTTGACCAAAACCTAATTCTTTTGGATGAGGCTATCATTTTTAATTCCTCTCATCTCTTCGGGTTCTTTTCCGTATTCAATCCGGATGCGATAAAAGATATAAAGTTATATAAAGGCGGTATTCCCGCACGCTATGGCGGAAGGGTATCCTCTGTATTGGATATTTTTCAAAAAGAAGGAAACAGTAAACAACTAAAAGTTAACGGCGGTATCGGTGCCGTAGCAAGTCGACTTTTAATAGAGGGGCCCATTGTAAAGGATAAAGCGGCATTTCTCATCGGTGGCCGAGGTTCTTATGCACATTTGTTCCTTCCGCTATTCGATTTGGACAACACCGCCTACTTCTATGATTTGAACACGAAAATTAACTATAAAATCAATGATAAAAATAGTGTATTTCTCTCGGGTTATTTTGGAAGGGACGTATTCGGCATCAGCGAAAGCTTTGTGAATACCTACGGTAATGCGGTAGGTAACTTCAGGTGGAACCATTTATTCTCCGATAAATTATTCTCCAACCTTTCCTTAATCTATTCCGATTACTATTACGGACTTAAGCTGGATTTTGTAGGATTCAATTGGAACTCAGGGATTCAGAATTTCAACGTGAAATATGATTTAAAACATTACCTAAACGATAAGCTACAAATAAATTACGGTGTCAATAACATTTACTATCAGTTTAACCCTGGAAAGATTGAGCCTAGCAATGATACTTCAGGAATTGTTGAAGATCAGCTAACCCAAAAATATGCTAATGAATTTGCAGCATATATTGATGTGGAACATAGGGTTACGGATAACCTTAGCCTTGGTTACGGACTCAGGTTGAGCAACTTTATACGTTTGGGACAGGATGAACTAAACGTTTATGAGAATGACAACCCTGTACGTTTTGATCCTATTTTGTCTATTTACCAAGAAGCAGACCCTATTGCCGTTATAAATCCTGGAAGAGGCGGTAGTCTCGCAACGTTTAACAACTTTGAGCCACGACTTTCTATGTCTTACACGTTAAATTCCAATAGTTCAGTAAAAGCAAGCTATACACGTCTGGCGCAGTATCTACATCTGCTTTCCAATACCAACTCTCCCACTCCTTTAGATGTATGGACACCTAGCGGACCTTTTATAAAACCGCAATTGCTAGATCAGTACGCCTTAGGTTATTTTAAGGATATAGCTAATGGAGCCTATTCTTTTGAGACTGAAATTTTTTATAAGGACATCCAAAATAGAATAGATTACATAGATGGGGCAAACCTAATTGCCAATGATGCTATCGAGCAAGTTATTTTAAACGGAGAAGCAAGAGCTTATGGTCTAGAAATTTTATTCCGAAAAAATGAAGGTAGACTGCAAGGTTGGTTGGCCTATACCCTTTCCAAATCTGAACAACGTACTCCAGGGAGGGAACCTTTTGCAGGTGATGGATTAGGCACTACAGAAACGGGCATCAACTTTAGCGAATGGTACAATACGCCATTCGACAAACCTCATGACGTTTCGCTTTTTGTAAGCTATGAATTGAGTGAAAAATGGAGCATTAATAGTAATTTTGTCTACCAAACTGGACAACCTACCAATTATCCTATTGGACAATTTGAATTTCAAGGCTTAACGGTCCCCTATTATGGCCTCAGAAACCAACAACGTCTTCCGGACTATAACAGAATAGATGTATCTGCCACCTTAAAGCCTACTAGAAATAAAACAAGAAAAATGCAAGGAGAATGGGTCTTTAGCATTTACAACTTATACAATAGAAGAAATGCAGCCTCTATAAATTTTAGAAAAAATCAAGATACCGGTTCAAATGAAGCTGTGAGAACAGCTATTTTTGGTATTGTACCTGCAGTTACCTATAACTTTAAATTTTAAGCCGATGCTAAAATATATATACCTATTTATCATCATGTTTAGTTTTATCGGATGCGAGGATGTTATTGAGGTCGATTTGGATACAGAACCATCACGCTTAACGATTGATGCCCTTATCCGCTTGGATACTAGTGAAAGTGTAACGACTGCGATTATTAAGGTTGGGCTAAGCAGCTCCTTTTTTGAGCAAAATAAAGCCGTACAAGTAGACCAAATACGAATACAGAATCTTACTTACCAAGGAAATGGTCCTTTAGATGATAATTTCATTATTTTTAATGAAATAGACCTGGGTATTTACGAAGCATCTAAGAATACATCGTTTTTTACATCAGGGGAATTAACACTCACCATAAATTATAACGATGAAGTTTTTTTAGCACAAACGAGATTTGCGCCATCGGTTCCGTTCGATAGCATTATACAAGGGGAAGCCGTATTATTCTCGGGAGAGGAAACAGAAATAATCGTTTCCTTCACCGATACCCCGAACCAAGCTAATTTTTATATTTTCGATTTTGATTTTAACGAATATCTTGTTTCTGAGGATACATTTTATCCAGGCCAACGATTTGAGTTCTCTTATTTTTATGATGATATTGAAGTGGGTACAACTTTAGACATTAGTATTCTAGGGGCAGATAAATCCTTTTATAATTATATGGACCAGCTCATTGTCCAGTCGGGCGGAAGTCAAGGGCCTTTTCAGACGCCTGCAGGAACGGTTAGGGGAAATATCATAAACGCAACAGGAATAAATAATAACTCAGTGAACGATAATGATGAACGCTCCGATAACTTTGCACTGGGTTATTTCGCGGTTGTACAAGAATTTAAGGAAAGTATTACCATTGAATAAAATCAAGTTTTACTAAATCTTAATTATAGTATGAGAACTGATAAAGATATTTTAGTTAAAGGAGTAAAAAGACTAGCCTACACGGTCATGTTAATGTTTTTAGCGCCAATAGTCATATGGCAAGCATTTAAAAACGAGGAACATCCTTTATACTGGCCTGTGCTCATTGTTGGAATCATATTGGCTATTACTGCTATCGGCATGGGATTTAAGGGGATTTCTACAATTATGGAGTCCTTGTTCGGAAAAAAGAAAAAGAATTAGTTTCTTGGAGCAGTTTTGGTCGGCTTTTTCCATTTATTTGATAGGTCGGCATAATTATAATCCAATACGCTTTCTTGTCGTTCTAATTTTCCAGCAGTAAACGCGCGTTGCAGAATGTCTTCGATAAGGTAGTCCTCTTCTATGATATCTGGATGAAACTCTTCCTTGATACTAATTTTAAACATCTTGGCCGTAGTATTGTACCAAAATGCACGCCAACCATTCCTAAGCTCTTTAACCAAGTCAAATGAAGTAGTTCCTGTCTGCCTATAGATGAGTTTTACCAATATCTGCCCCTCTGTACGGGTTAATTTTTTAAGCTCTTCAGAAAACTCACCTTCGATATACTTCTGTACTTTTTTAGTGTACTTTTTACGTTTCCTTGATTTTTTAATTGCTTTAAGGCTGTCGTTTAATTCCACCAAACGTTCTGCGGCTAATTTAGCATAAGGGTATACTTTATGCGTTTTTCTTCTCAGAATATAATAGCGTAATTTATCGTCATAGGAAGTAAACTTTAATTTTCCAAATACGAATGCTTCCTGCAAATCAATAGAACTCCTAAAGACAGAATCCCCAGAAATAATAATGAGTTTTTCAGATACGGAATCCAATACCTGCTCAGGTACCTGAGCCTCTGCTTTTAGTATTCCTATAGTGAATAAAACTAATAAAATAAATCGTTGCATCATGGTATAGCTACTACAAATGTCTTGCCAAAATTAACGATAAATAGAGAAGTATAGTATTCAAAAACAAGCGAATATTGTTAAGTTTGTAGGTAAATAAATTAGACATGGCTAAAAAAGATATCATCACTAAGAAATCACTCGATTTTTTTGAAAAATACCTGAACAATGCAGCTCCTACAGGTTATGAGTGGGAAGGACAGAAAATATGGATGGAGTATTTAAAACCGTATGTAGATACTTTTATCACGGACACTTATGGGACAGCTGTAGGGGTAATAAACCCAGACGCCAAATATAAAGTGGTCATAGAGGGGCATTCCGATGAAATATCTTGGTATGTGAATTATGTCACGGACAACGGTTTACTTTATGTGATTCGTAATGGTGGTAGCGATCATCAGATTGCACCTTCTAAATGGGTAAACATTCATACTAAAAACGGGATTATAAAAGGTGTTTTTGGCTGGCCAGCCATTCATACAAGAAAAGGCCCTAAAGAAGAATCACCCAAATTAGATAATATTTTTATAGATATAGGAGCCAAAGACAAAGAGGAAGTAGAGAAAATGGGAGTTCATGTTGGTTGTGTAATTACATACCCAGACGAATTTCAAGTACTTAACAAAGATAAATTTGTATGTAGAGCTATAGATAATAGGGCTGGCGGTTTTATGATTGCAGAAGTTGCAAGATTACTACATGAAAATAATATCACCTTACCTTTTGGCCTGTACATTACAAACTCAGTACAAGAGGAAATAGGACTACGTGGGGCTGAGATGATTACTCAAACTATAAACCCTAATGTTGCCATCATAACCGATGTATGTCATGATACCACAACTCCTATGATAGAAAAGAAAACGCAAGGACATACAGAAATGGGTGCTGGGCCCGTAATTTCATATGCACCAGCGGTTCAAAATAACCTTAGAGAACGTATTTTAGAAACTGCAGAAGTTAATAAGATTCCTTTTCAACGCATGGCGGCTTCTAGAGCTACTGGTACAGATACAGATGCATTTGCTTACAGTAATGGCGGTGTGGCCTCGGCATTGATATCCCTACCGTTGCGCTATATGCACACCACTGTAGAAACGGTTCACAAAGATGATGTTGAGAATGTTATCCGATTGATATACGAAACCTTATTAACCATAAAAGAAGGGGAAACTTTTAGCTATTTCGATTAAAACAAATTGATTAATGCTCTTTCTTTTCGAAAGGGCATTTTTTTTAATATGGATGAACTCCTAGACATTTTAGATACGGATGGTAACCCTACGGGAACCACAGCAATGAAGTCCAAAGCACATCGTATTGGACTTTTTCATGCTACGGTACACATCTGGTTTTATACTTCGGAGGCAGAATTACTATTACAACAACGAGGTAAAAACAAAGGAACCCATCCCCTACTTTGGGGTGTGTCCGTAGCGGGACATATTGGTGCAGGAGAGGAATTGGAGGTTTCAGCCATGCGCGAAATAGAAGAAGAAATTGGATTAACAAGTAAAAAAGGGCTACTTGAAAAAATAGGCGTTTTTAAATCGGTTCAGAATCACCATGAGCACTTGGTAGACTGTGAATTTCAGCACACCTTCCTTTGTGAGCTTTCCGTGCCATTACATCGACTCAAAAAACAAGAAAGCGAAGTGAAGGCACTAACGCTTATGCCAATACTGGATTTTGAAAAGGAAATACAAGGGAATAAAACGGCACAAAAGTATGTGCCTCATGAGTTTTCCTATTACCAAGATGTCATCAAAGCGATAAAAGAAAGACTATAAACTTGCAATAAAATCCCCCATAGCGCCAATATCATACGTTTTCTGTTCACCACTCTCCATATCCTTGACCACAAAAGAACTGTCTTTTAATTCTTGGTCGCCTAAAAGCACTACATAAGGTACATTTCTATTATTCGCGTATTTAAACTGCTTCTGTATTTTAGCATTGGAAGGATAAACATCGCTCTTTATTCCCGCTTTTCTTATTTGGGTGACCAATTTTAAAGAAGCAAGTGCCTCCTGTTCCCCAAAATTCAAAAAGAGCACATCCAAGGACTTTTCCAAGGATTTGGGAAAAAGGTCAAGCTCTTCCATCACCAAATAAATGCGGTCTAAACCAAATGATATACCCACGCCACTTACATCTTTTAATCCAAAAATACCGGTAAGGTCATCATAGCGTCCGCCACCTCCAATAGAGCCCATAGAAACACCATCTGGAGCACTGACTTCAAAAATGGCTCCTGTATAGTAATTTAGACCTCTTGCTAAGGTAACATCTATAGTCAAACGTGCCGATTGCAATTCTAATTCAGAAATACTTTCTATAATGTAGCGCAGTTCAGCCACCCCTTTGGTACCCTCTTCAGAGTTTTGGAGCAATGCTTCCAACTGTTCCATTTGTTGTGAATTGCTACCACTTAGGGAAAAAAGGGGGGCGGCCTTTTCAATGGCAGTATCGGAAACACCCTTTTCTCGCATTTCCTTTTTTACGCCTTCCTCGCCTATCTTATCCAGCTTATCCAGTGCCACGGTAAAATCTACCAACAAGTGTTTGGCACCAATGACTTCTGCAATTCCAGCTAAAATCTTGCGGTTATTCAATTTTATGGTAGCTCCAGTTAATTTTAAATCTGTAAAAACAGCATCATACAATAGTACCAACTCTACTTCTTGCAGGAGGCTATCGGAACCAACCACATCCGCGTCACACTGAAAAAATTCCCTAAATCTTCCTTTTTGTGGTCGATCTGCGCGCCATACAGGCTGAATCTGATAACGTTTAAAAGGAAAATCGATTTCATTTTGGTGCATAACAACATATCGCGCAAAGGGTACTGTTAAATCGTAGCGCAAGGCTTTTTCAGAAATTTTAGGAGCTAAAGAACCTGAATTTTTTGAACTATAGGTAACATCATCCACCTTACTAATGAAATCGCCTGAATTCAATATTTTAAAAATAAGCCGATCCCCTTCTTCCCCATATTTACCTAACAAGGTATCAGAGTTTTCAAACGAAGGGGTTTCTATAGGTAGATAACCAAAGGTTTGGAAATGCTTTTTTACGACGTCAAAAATATAGTTACGCTTACTTATTTCTTGTGGAGTAAAATCACGTGTTCCTTTGGGTATCGATGGTTTCTGTGCCATATATATGTTTTATCACCTCAAAGAAGTTTCGACTAAACTCAACTACCGATGAAGCGGTTTTTCTAGATGATATTAGCAAAGATAGTTTTCCACTTAGTGCCTACCAAAAGAGGAGTGGTTTTGTTTATAGCTCACTGTTTACCCAATTAGAACATGCAGGTAGTATGATAACAAGTACAATTAGTTGCTAAAAGAGTAAAAAAGGTATCTATTCAAAGCTATGGAGCCTTAGGAACTTCCATCATAGACTGGAACCACTGGTACAATTCCCCTTTAGTAATTACCGCACCTTGCTTAATCAATTGAAACTTATCTAGATTCTTTTCCTCCGTATAAGCTTTAGAAGCTGTCATGTATTCGACAAAGTCTGACTGCCAGTTTTTCTTGAACCAATTAAACCCTATTTCCGTGGTTAGATCGATTTCTGGGTTCATGACCTTTACAGCGATAAGCTTCATTTCCTTGTCGGCCAATTGGAACAGATGCATTTGCTGGTCAGAGATATTCTCCAAATAAGCAACCTTGTTCAGCACACCTTCCCAAATAAGATCGCTGAAGACATCCAATTCATCCTCGGCAACTTCTGGTGTATCCTGTTTGATTTTAGCCCACTCCTTCCCTGTAATAGATTGTGTTGCCAAAAAATTTATGAATTCTGGCTGTAATTCCTCCAATTGTTCTTTTGTAAGTCGGGTGTACTTCATAAGTATATCAAAAAAATAAGCCCTCCAGAAAACTGAAAGGCTTATATGTTCAAAATATTGAAAATTACTTCTTCTCAGCGACTACTTCAAAAGGGAAGTCTAAAACCACCTCTCTATGCAGTCTAATTTGTGCATTGTAAGGACCGGTTCTTTTAACAGAACCACCTAATATATTTATGAACTTCTTGTCAATATCGTGCCCTTGCTTTGAAATGGCATCTGCCAAATCAGAAACGGTTACAGATCCAAAAAGTTTATCTCCAGCACCTGTTTTAGCGCCAATCTTTAATTCCAATCCTTTAAGGGCATCGGCTACTTTACTAGCTGCATCAACTACTTTTTTCTCTTTGTGTGCTCTTTGCTTTAGGTTCTCTGCCAATACTTTTTTAGCTGAGGAGGTAGCCATAGCCGCCAACCCGTTAGGAATAAGGTAGTTTCTACCATATCCGTTCTTCACACTTACCACGTCGTCTTTAAAACCTAGGTTTTGTACGTCTTCTTTTAATATAAGCTCCATGATTCTTTTCTTTTATTTTAAT
>CAZMUV010000003.1:0-84820 GCA_964569345.1 uncultured Maribacter sp.
AAGCATTATCTTTTACCACAAAAAGAAACAAAGCTAAAATGGCTTAATATAAAATCAACTCAAACATCTATACCAATGAAGAATTCCATAATCGAAAGTATCAAGAACTTGTTAGAGAAATTCATAGTATCGGAACAGCCTATTCCGGAGCGAAAGCTAGTGCTTGTTTATGTAAAGGGAAAAGATGATTTACATAGTTAAACTTTTTACACACTTGAATTTTAAGCACCTTGTTTAAAACTCCCGCTTGCCAAATTCACTTTCTATAAACTTAGATTCGTTCTTGTTCTTGTTGAAGGAATAAGACAAGTTTAAAAGTACCATATCTACTTCGTACACATAATTGGTAGTTGTAAAGAATTCTCCGGGTCTAGCCGTTGTTATGCGCTGCTCGTTTGTATTCAATAAACCAAGGTCTATTTGTTGCCATTGCAGCGTAGCAACCAGTCTATTATCTAAAAACGATTTTCGGAAGCTAAGGTTCGGAGAATAAAATTCCGAATCTTCGCCCTGTGCGGTATTTCTAGCGGATAAATAGTTGAAGGTAAATTGCAATGAAGCACTATCAGAGAACCTTAGAGTACTGTTCGCATTTACCGAATAGATAAACGCATTGGTGTTTATGGGCCTATTGTCAAAAGTACCATCTATGGTATTGGAATAAAAATTAGCGCCAATAAAAGTACTCCAGTTTTTGGAAGCTTGTAATTGGGTGCCTAGTTCCAGCCCTAAGGCTTGACCACGACCAACATTGGAATAAATGCGATTTAGTATGGTATCGTTAAATATAGTGTTTACCCGATTCACTATATTTTGGACGTTTCTATAATAAGCTGTTGCGAAAAGCGAATTCCCTCCTTTAAAATTTTTGGTAATTCCCACTTCTAACAAATCTATAAATTCAGGCAGGAGTTCTGGGTCGCCTTGCTCCAAGGTTTCCGAATGTTCCCGTTCCGGAAACGGATTCATCTTAAAGGTAGTGGTCCGTTCTATTCGTTTGCTGTAGGCGGCCTTTATCTTGGTATTCTTGATGGTAGTGTACTGTACAGATGCTGAAGGAAAGGGTCGTACAAAATTATAGGTATAGGTGGTATCGATGGTATTATTTCGGTCCCTAAGATCAAAGTTACGATCCATAGCTTCTACACGCAAGCCAGCGGAGTAATCCCATTTATCTTTTTTTCCACTCAGCTGAGCATAGCCTGCATGAATAGTTCTGCTGAGGCCTACGGCACTTGAAAACTCGGGGACTAGTTCAAAAAGACCGGTTGTATTGTTTCGTCGTTCATAGATAAAATCCCCTTTATGGTCTAGACTTCGGTGTTGGTATCCGGTTTCTAAGGTGCCAAAGGAAAAGGGTTTCCATTCGTAATCCAAGGAAAAACGAATGCCGTAGAGTGGATTATCGTTTGTATTAAACTCGTCCTGTAAAATAGTTGTTGTATCTGGAAAACCTAGGTTGCGGTTTGTCGTTGGTCCACCTAATAAGGTATATTCATATAAGAGCGAAGCGTTCAGTTTTGAGCTATTTATAAAGCTATGGCCATAATCAAAACTTCCTAAAACAAAATCACCTTTTCGTATACGTAGATTTTCATTAAAATATTGAAAAGTATAAAAGGAGATCCCGTTAACAGCTGGGGTGCTTCCGGTATTATTAAAATAAAGGATATCTGCTGTTCGGTCCTTACTTCGTTTCCCACCATAAAAACCTAGGGAATAGCTATTGCGTTCATCAGGAGTATAGTCAATCGTAAATCGGCCGCTGTAGTTGAGCTCATCAAAACTACGTTCTCCATCTGATGGAAATTGTGTTAGGGTGTCGTTGATTATTGTAGATACATCACCTTCGCGTCTTCCGGCCAAATCGTTGCGTTGGTAGTTTGCACCAAAGGCAAAATTCCATTTATCTGCTCTTAGCGTATAGGTAGCATCCAATCCATAGCGTTGTGCTGCCTCGGCATTATCATAAGATTCTATAGATGGCATTCCTGCTTTTAAGTTTACTTGCAAAAATGTACCGTTAACAGCCCCCTTTTTAGTTAGAATATTAAGTATGCCCGCTTTGCCTTCTGGGTCGTATTTAGCAGAAGGCGCCGTAATGACCTCTACACGTTCTATGGAATTCGCGGGAAGTTGGTTCAACAAAGTGGTGGGGTTTCCTTGCACAGGTTTTCCGTTTAACAATACCACAAATCCAGATGTGCCCCTAACCTGTATTTCTCCCAGGCCGTTAAAACTGACTGATGGAAGGTTACGCAGTACATCGGTTGCCGAACCACCTTGGGCGTTCTGGAATTTCTTGGCATCAAATACTTGCCGGTCTATTTTATTAATGACCGTCGCACTTTCTGTAGTAACCACCACCTCGTTCAGTTGATTGGCGCCTAGAACCAAAGCAATGGTACCTAAATCTACTATCCTTTTGTTTGCCGTAAGATTAATCTTTTCTATCCGTTGTTTGTTGTAGCCTATAAAGGATACCTCTATGAAATAGATGCCATCTTTTATCGATTCCATAGTGAAACTTCCGTCGGATGCAGTAATCACTCCCGTAACCAGGGCCTTGTCTTCTTGATTATATAGAGCGGCCGTTGCATATTCCAGCGGCTCTTGGGTATCCTTATCTATTAATTTTCCCGTGATACCTTGCGCTGTAATCCTAGTTAGAGAAAACAGTAGTAAAAACAGGACAATGCAAATGAATTTCATTTTGGTGCTGTAGTAGGTTGAACGTTTTAAATGTAAGGTATAAAAGTATAGCCAAAAAGGGGGATAGTCAGTCTTGACAATTATTTAAAATGAAATTTATCTAGTCTAATGAATAATTTTGTAGGAAAAATACTAATAAATCGATGAAGTGTATTATTGTATCGATAAAAGGAACCCAAGTTTGTAGGAATTTCGATGTCTAAAAGTGTTGTTCATCGAATAGTTCGGAGTTCATCGGGAAAACCACTCCTTTGGTCGAAATGGAAAAGGTGTAATAGGGAGGTGACGAGTTATATAGAAACCAAATTACCTACGAATGCGTAAACTATTATTTATTGCTCTTATCATTTCTACAGCTAGCCTTGCTCAAGCACAGGATGCACGAAACAGCGCCAAGTCTATTCAATTAAAAGCGAACACATTTACGATGCCTATTGTGAATGGGGTAGAACAACCTGTGTTGTTAAACTTAAATACGTCAACCATTGCTGGGATTTTTGTAATGAAAAATTCTAGGGTAAAACGTGCTTTGAGCTTTAAAGTGAAAACAAAGAATCCTAAATTAGTCTAATATGATAGTGTACCTGATAATCAGTTTTCTAGTACTAGGGCTCGCAATACGGTCCAAACAGTATTTGCGACAATTTTCTGGCCTTCAGCAGTTGGGTGTATCCCATCTTCTAAGTTTAGTTCCGGTACGCCAGCAACACCTTCCAATAAGAACGGGATCAGTGCAACATCGTTTGCCGTAGCCAGTTCAGGATAAATATTCTTAAAATCTGTGGTATAATCGGCACCTAGATTCGGAGGAATTTGCATTCCGGCTAACACGATTTTTGTTTGGGGATTTTTGGCACGCACCATATCAATCATGGCTTGTAAATTAGCACGTGTTTCTGTAATCGGAATACCGCGTAGACCATCATTTGCCCCTAGTTCCAGTACAAAAATATCTACGGCTTGGTTCAATACCCAATCCAGTCGGTTACGTCCGCCAGCAGTTGTTTCGCCACTAAGACCTGAATTTATTACGGTATAATCCAGCCCTAAAGAATCCATTTTAAGTTGTATCCTGTTGGGAAAACCTTCTTCGGTATCTAAACCGTAGGCAGCAGTTAGGCTATTCCCAAAAAAGAGCATTACCTTATCGCCCACCGTTACAGTTTCGTCCGGAGCCAATGTTTCTGTTTTAACGGTATTGTCGGTGCTTTCTTTCTTTGGGTTTTCTTTACAATTCCACAGCAAGAATAGTATCAAAAAATAACGAAACTTTAATACTTTGGCCATAATCATCTACGCTTTAAATTGAAATCATTTCGTTATTTTGTTGTCTTGATAGAAATGACATATGACAAAGATATTAAACGTAAGTAAGCTTAGGAAAACCTATACCAGTGGTTCTAAAAATTTAACGGTTCTTGATGATATTTCCTTCAGTATAGAAGCGGGTGATACCTTCGCCATTGTTGGCCCGTCAGGCAGTGGAAAGACTACATTATTAGGCCTTTGTGCCGGACTGGACCGTTCGGATGACGGTATCGTAAGTCTTTGTGGGGAAGATTTGAGCACTTTAAATGAGGACGAGCGTGCTTTTTTACGTAATCAGAAAGTGGGTTTTATATTTCAGGACTTTCAGTTATTGCCCACACTTACGGCCTTGGAGAACGTAAGCGTGCCCTTAGAACTACAGGGCGCTACCAATGCGGCTGAGGTGGCTATGGAGTTATTGCAAAAAGTAGGCTTGGGAGATCGGTACAATCATTATCCGTCTCAGTTATCGGGTGGAGAACAACAGCGTGTCGCTTTGGCACGAGCTTTTTCTACCAAACCCGAAATTCTGTTCGCGGACGAACCTACGGGAAATCTGGATGAGGAAACAGGAGAGAAGGTCATTAAACTACTGTTCGACTTGAACAAGGAAGCTGGCACCACCCTTGTTATTGTAACCCACGACTTGGATTTGGCTCGACTCAACAACCACGTCCTACGATTGAAAGGTGGGAAAATCATTGCTAACGAAACTACCACCGTATCTTGAACCGTATAAAAAAACAAAACAAAGCCCCTTTTAGCTGGTTGCTGAAAATGGCTTGGAGAGATGGTAAAGCCAGTGGGAAACGATTGCTATTGTTTATGGCTTCGATTATTTTGGGTATTGCTGCCGTAGTTTCCATACAATCCTTCAGTCAGAATTTAGAGGAGAACATCGGCCTACAATCCAAAGCCTTGATGGGCGCGGATTTTCTAATTGACAGCAATCAGCCTGCGAACGAGCGGGTAGTTCAACTCATAGATTCGCTTGGAGGTTCGGATGCGATGGAAGTGAAATTCGCTTCTATGGCCGCTTTTTCTAAAAATAACGCTACTAAATTCGTTCAGGTTCGAGGCGTCCAAGGTGGATTTCCGTTTTACGGAGAATTGGAAACAGCTCCAAAGGATGCTGCAAAGACCTATTTAGCAAAGGGAGGCGCTTTGGTAGATGCCACGGTCATGCTCCAATTTGGATTAGAACCCGGCGATAGTGTAACGCTAGGGACCACCCGTTTTCCCATTATCGGCTCTTTAATCAGCGCACCTGGAAGCACAGGAATAGGAACCTCCGTAGCACCTCCTATTATGGTGCCCTACCGTTTTATGGAAGGGAGCGGACTCTTGGAAAAGGGGAGTCGATTGCAATATGCCTATTACTTTAATAATCCGGATGCCGATTTAAAGGCCTTGGATGAAAATGTAGACCCACAACTAGATGCTGAGAACGCGGATATGGATACGCATACGTCTACCAGCGAACGCTTGGGCAGACGCTATAATAATGTCGGTCGCTTTTTGAATCTCGTCGCTTTCATTGCCCTTTTATTGGGCTGCGTGGGTATTGCCAGTTCTGTCCATATATACATTAAAGAAAAATTACGGGCGGTTGCGGTTCTAAAATGTTTGGGAGCCAGCAGAAAACAGACCTTCTTGATTTTCTTGATTCAGATTGCAGGGATGGGACTTATTGGAGGAATTGTTGGAACCCTCCTAGGCTTAGTATTACAACAATCATTTCCTTTGATTTTACAGGAATTTTTACCTTTTGAGGTTGTTATTGGAACCTCGGTTCAGGCGATTGCTGTCGGACTATTATTGGGCGTTTTTATGTCGGTCTTGTTTGCGCTTTCGCCGTTAATCAATACCTGGTATGTGTCGCCCTTGCAGGTGTTGCGCGTGCAGGAAAATCTAGGCTCCAAATCCAGACCCGCACAGATAGCGGTCATTGTGGCTATCGTTCTCTTTATTTTTCTTTTTGCCTTTTGGCTCTTGAACAATTTCCGCTACGCCGTAGGTTTTGTCTTGGGCATTGCTGTTACTTTTGCAGTTTTAGGCGGCGTTGCGCTTTTGTTTATGCGGCTGGTAAAACGCTATTTCCCCAAGTCTTGGAGTTTTTCCGCACGGCAGAGTTTGTTAAACTTGTTTAGACCCAACAACCAGACCGCTGTGCTCATTTTAGCGATAGGCATAGGTACCTTCCTGATCAGTACATTGTATTTTACTAAGGATTTTTTATTGGCCAAGGCCAGCTTGGAAAGCAGTGAGGAAACACCGAACATCATCCTTTTTGATGTGCAGACAAACCAAAAGGAAGCTGTTGCCCAGACGATTACGCCAAACGGATTGCCCATTTTGGACAACATCCCTATTATAACAATGCGTTTGCAAAAAATAAAGGACCGCAGCGTAAACGATATTAGAACGGATAGCACCAGCACCATTCGTGGTTGGATATTGAGCCATGAATTTAGGGTGACGTACCGGGATTCTCTAATAGCCTCCGAAAAATTACTAGATGGCGAGTGGAATGCTGAGGTTTTGCCCAATCGCCCCGTGCCCATTTCTTTATCGGATAACGTGGCTGCGGATGCCCAAGTAGTTGTGGGCGACACTTTACAGTTTAATGTTCAAGGGATGCTAATGGAAACCGTTGTGGCTAGTATTCGCAAAGTAGATTGGGGACGCATGCAGCTCAATTTTTCTATTGTTTTTCCAAAAGGGGTTTTGGAAAAAGCACCTCAATTTCATGTACTAAGTACGCATGCACCGGACAAGGCAGCTTCGGCTTCCTTACAGCGAGATTTGGTGCAGAAGTTTCCTAATGTATCCGTTCTAGACTTGCGGCAAGTATTGGAACTTGTAGAAGGTATATTGGACAAGATTTCTTGGGTCATTAGTTTTATGGCTTTCTTTAGTATCATTACCGGGATTATTGTACTCATAGGATCGGTGCGAAATAGCAAATACCAGCGTATTCGAGAAAGTGTACTGTTGCGTACCCTAGGCGCGAAAAGTAGTCAAATACTAAAAATCACGGCCTTTGAATATTTGTATTTAGGTGTGCTAGGAAGTAGTGTAGGTATTTTATTATCTCTTGTTGGGAGTCAGTTATTAGCTTATTTTGTCTTTGATACGGCCTTTATACCCTCTTGGGTACCCTTTCTGGTGGTACTGCCGGGAATTACTTTGCTCGTGCTTGCTATTGGTCTTTCTAATAGCAGAAGTGTGCTGAATAGTCCGCCATTGCAAGTGTTGCGAAAGGAGGGGAGGTAGTGGGGGTTTTCTCTTAGATTGGTAGCTTTAATATTTTAGCTTATATATTTAGTTTCTAGTTATTTAATCCTTTACAATCAGAAAAGAATTAAGTAAAAATTTTAATAGGATACGCTGTTTAATTATTTATTCTGCTTACTCAGGACGGCGCTCGTTACAAACGAGTGCTAGCGGAGACTTGTAGACAAGGTGGCCACGTTTATCCTTCTTCATTCCGCAAACGGTCATAGGCCTTCCAAAAACCTTCCTCCGAGTGTTCCTTGGCTTTTTATCGCAAAGCTTCTTATGTCTCGCTACCATCTTTTGGCAAAGTTTGCAATAACAAACACTCTCATATTTAGGACACGGCACGCCCTGCCGATACCGTGATGAACTAGTTCCTTGGTGATTTTGCACTTACGGCAAGACTTTAGAGCTTTTTTCGATGATCTCCTTGGCTATTTGGTGGTCCAATGCAAGGGTAGGATACAGGGTTATAGTTTTTCTCATGGCTTACATCAAGGAATGGCAATATAATACTGTATTTTTAGATAAATTATATGTACTTAAAAATAGAATCCATGAATACTGTTTTTCGAACCCTATTAATTATTATAGTAATGGTTGCTACTGTTACAGAAGCTTATGGTCAGAAAAAATTAGACCAACAAGCAATAACAGATTTGCAAAAAACTCCTAAATATGCTTTTATACTTACTACGGAAAGGCATTTTAAGGGGGTGCTAAGTATGTATGATCTGCTCATTGAAAACGGTGTTCTAATAGCCGATTACGAAATTGTAGTCAAAGGTAAGGTGGTGACCCAACTGGTCAAAGAATCTGAACTGGAAGCGTTTTTTCAAAAATATAAGGGAAAGGTCAAGGTAAGCGTATGTAGTGTTGCCATGGAAAAATTAGGCGTAGCTAAGGAGACCCTTTTTGAAGGTCTTAGCGTTACCCCGACCGCCTCGGTACGGATGCTTCAATTACAAGCAAATGGCTATAACACGTTGACGTACTAGTTAGGGTAGTTTTTTGTGGATACTGTGCGGCATTAGCGTCGGTTTTACGTCTAGCTGTATAATCCAAATAAAAATCCACAAAACTGCGTTTTAGCAATTTTTTTATATACCCCTGCTGAAACCAAGTATGTCTGCGTAATAACGAGCGCTAGTGGAGCAATAGTTTTTAGGTATAGTTATGTGGAATTTGTTATCCTTAGGCATATATGTTTGGTATAATTAATTGAAGTTACCTACACACTTGAAAATAATGTAAACTTGAAAACTACCGACCAAATGAGACATTTCTATTTTAAATGGGTAATGATATTCTTTTTACCACTCTCAATGCATTCTCAAACCCTAGATACGCTAGTAGATGTTGGTGGCTATAACATGCATTTCAATATACTAAAAGGAACGGGAACTCCAATTCTTTTTGAAGCTGGTGCAGGCAATGATGGTTCTGTTTGGAACAACATATTGGAAAAAATTCATGCTGTTACGGGTACCACGTTGATTACCTATGACCGAGCTGGATTTGGACAAAGTGAAGTAAATCCAAATTTAAAAAACGATTCGGATTTTGGAATCCTAAATGGTATCAAAGAACTGGAGACAGGTTTAGCCAAGCTGGGTTTTGACAAGGACATTATTCTGGTTCCGCATTCCTACGGTGGGTTTTATACAACGTTGTATGCATCGCGTCATCCGGACAACGTAAAATATGTAGTACGTATTGATGCAAATTTAGTAGGCCATTATACTGATGATGTCCTTAAAGCGATGGGCCAAGAAGAAATCTCTCCTAAAACTCCCGAAACATTAGGTAACTATTATCTATTTAAGACCTATCCCGAAACCGTTAAATTATTACGTACCATTGATTTTCCGTCCAAGGTGCCTGTAATAGATATTACCTCTCCTATTCAAGGTCCATATCCTGACTGGTATTGGGTGATAAGAAACAAAGCCCATAAAGATTTTGTAGCGGCGGAACCAAATCGCATTGGAATTATCGCCGCCGGAAGTGGTCATTATATATTTCATGATAATCCCGCCCTTATCATCAATACCATTGTAAAAGCCTATTCGGAAACCTTGGGCGAAAATCAGCGAACTGTCGTTTTAGAAAATGCTTTGGATAATGCCATAACATGGGCTATTGAAGCTAAAAAGACAGAAATGGAAAATAAGCATTCAGAAGCCGATTTGAATGAATGGGGGTATACATTATTTAGAAGTGCAGAACTAGAAAAGGCTTTACAAGTTTTTAAATTAAATACCATGCTATTTCCAGATAGTTTTAATACATACGATAGTTATGGCGAAGTTTTATTGCAGGCAAATCGGAAAACGGAAGCTATTGAAATGTATATGAAATCAATTGAATTGAATCCAGAAAATGAAAATGCAAAACAAGTGTTATTGAAAATGCAACAAGAATAACAGTTGACAATGCCTTTCAATAGTGCTAGTTTGTCATTATAAAATAAATTTGAAATGAATAAATATGCCTTTATAGTTCTTATTGCACTTTTGTTTTCTTGCAAACAGTATAAAGTGACACAGGATGAAGATATTAGGGAAACCATTATAGCAGTTGTGGTGGGGGAAACGAATGCCTATATGGATAAAGATTATCAGAAATGGGCATCGCATTGGGACCATAGCAGCGATGTGCTGCGCCTGGATGTTTCTGCAGCTGGTTTTGCTCAAGAACGGGGCTGGGAGAATAGCGGTGGTAAATTAGAATCATTTTTTAAGGAGAACCCTGAGCCGATAACATCTACGTTCGAAAATTCCAACTATCTTATTTTTTATGATGTCAATTTAGCTTGGATTGCTTTTGACCAATCATGGACAAGCCAAGTAGGGGTAAAAACAGTTGCAAAAGCAACTGCTACTTTAGTCAAAAAAGGAGACGCTTGGAAAATTATATCCTATACTGCCATTCAATACGACGCGGAAAATCAGAATGCAGATACCTTGGGAAGGGAGTAAAAGTTATATCGAGAAGCTTTTAGAGAGAAGCTTGTATGTCCCAAAGTGTTCTCAATACACATCATCTAGATGCTGAAGTTCTATTTAATTCCCTATTTTTAATCCACTCAAAACCACCAATTATGAAAAAAGCTATCCTCTTCTTGGCGTTAGTAATAACAGCTCAAACCTTTGGACAAGAAGCCATGCGCCGTTGGCGTAAACTGAATCAGGTACGTGCGGATAAATTTGATTTGGTATTGCCCGAGGCCATGCGCGAAAACAGCATTGCTATGTGGATTGTTACCAATCGCGAAGGAAATCTAGATCCGCTGTACACCGATATGGGCGAAGGTTATGTGACCGGCAATGCGTATTACATTTTTACAGATACGGGAGAAGAACGAATTGAGCGGGCCGCGCTTGGCGTGGGAGGGTATTTGCTGGAAGAAGGTAGTACCTACGACTATTTTGGTTCGGCAGATGAGCTGAAGGAATTTGTTGCGAAACGGAATCCCAAAACCATTGGTCTCAATATCTCGAAGAATTTTGGAGGCGCGGACGGACTAACCCATTCCACTTATTTGGAACTAACTGAAATTTTGGGAGATACGTATGCAAAACGGTTTGTTTCGGCAGAAAAACTGGTCTCCGATTTTAGGTCTAGACGCGTGGCTAGTGAAATTGCTATTTATGGGGAAGCAGGTGAGTTTTCGTATACCATTGCAGAAAAGGCTTTTTCCAATGAAGTAATTACACCAGGCGTCACCACCTTAGAGGATGTAGCTTGGTTTATGAAGGATCAGCAATTCAAAAATAATCTGGGTTCTTCGTTTGGTATGCCATCTGTTTATGTTACTGGCCCTGATGGGGTGATTGCTACATCAACAGACCGTATTATTCAACGTGGGGATGTGTTAATGTTGGATTGGGGTGTGGGGCTCATGAATATGTTTACCGATATGAAACGCATTGCCTATGTGCTGAAAGAAGGCGAAACCGAAGTGCCAGCAGGAATTAAGAATGCATTTAATCAAGGCGTTAAAGTCCGTGATATCATCAAAAAGACCATCAAACCCGGGGTTACGGCGCAAAAGGCCGAGGATGCCGTTTATGCCGCCCTCACAAAAGCGGGATTCAACAAAATGAAAGGCTTTAACAAGTATACTGATTTGGATAAAACCGATGTCATTATTGGTTGCCATTCGGTAGGGAATTGGGGACATGGTATCGGGCCCTCTATCGCCTTTTTTAATCCTGTTCGATTGGGGTATGAACTAAAGCCTTCAAATTTGATTTCTATAGAGTTGTTCGCGTATACCAAAATACCAGAATGGGGCGGTAAAAAACTACGTATTCCCTTGGAGGACGATGCCCTGATTACGGAGCGCGGTGTGGAATGGCTATATCCTATTAATCCTAAAATTTTGGTGATTAAATAATGTAGTATTTTAATGTGCAAACGTTTTATCAAAATGGTTCGGGAATAACATACCCTAATTATTAACATTACACATTAAAACAGTACTAATCTACTAGTTAATCGTTCCTATTTAAACATGATGAAAAATAATAGTACCTATTTGTTAATTGCTTGCATGTTAGTATGCTCTTGCGCTATGCCTACTAATGAAGAAACAAGCGCAGATACCCAAGCAGAGACACTTTTGATATTATCTGATAACTTTATAAGTCCACCGAACTCGGCTAGACCCGGTGCCTTTTGGTGCTGGTTAAATGGTGATGTCACCAAAGAATCTATCACCAATGATCTGGAAGAAATGAAGGACAAAGGAATGGCCAGGGCAGAAATCTGGGATGTGGAAGCCAGAAATAACACCAATGGGGCTTTTGGAATTGGTCCTGCATTTTTGGGTGATGAATCTGTTGAATTAATAAAACATGCCCTATCGGAAGGGAAACGCTTAGACATGAGAATTGGTATGATAGCCTCTAGCGGTTGGAATGCGGGCGGTGCATGGGTGGAGCCAGATTGGGCCGCAAAAGCACTTTATTCTTCTGAAACGAAAATTACAGGAGGTCAAGTGTATTCTGGCCCCTTAGCTTTTCCTAAGTTGCCAGAGGATTCTCCGAAAGACAAAAACGGACTGCCAATGTACTCCAAAGAAGTTGCAGTACTTGCTATTCCCGATCATCCAGAAAAAAAGATAATGGATTTCTCCAATATAATGGTGTTGAATACCCATTTTGATGGTAATACATTAAACTGGGAGGTGCCGGAGGGTAATTGGACCATACTTAGATATATGTGTTCCAATACGGGCCAGCGTTTAATCGTTCCGAGCCCTAATTCTGATGGACTTTTTATTGACTTCTTTGATCCTGCTGCTACTAAGAGGCATTTGGCATATATTCTTGATCGTTTAGGAATTACCAAAGAAAACGCAAAGGATAAAGGATTGGCTTACCTTGAATTTGACAGTATGGAATTGGACGAAGCTACGCCATGGACAGATGATATGGACACTATTTTCGAATCTCATCATAGCTATACTATTCTAAAAAACTTACCTGCCTTTAGTGGTTGGGAATTACCAGAAGGGAATGATGGATTTTTATACGATTTTCAAAAAACAATAAGTGATCAGTTAATCGCCAGTCATTACAGAACGGGAAGAGATTTTTTGGCCGAATATGGTATTGATTTAGTAGGAGAGGCAGGAGGTCCGGGTCCTCCTATTTGGGCATCGTGCCCTGTTGATGCGTTAAAAGCATTAGGTAGTGTATCCATTCCGCGAGGGGAGTTTTGGGTTCAGATGGAACGTCATATTTTTTTGGTAAAAGAGGTGGCAAGCGCATCACATATTTATGGATTGGGACCAGTGGATGCAGAGTCATTTACCACTTGGAGAAGATGGAAGGACGCGCCACATGCCCTAAAGAAGAACTTGGATCGTGCTTTTTGCGAAGGTCTAAACTCGGTTACTATTCACACATTTGCCAACACACGACCTGAGTTCGGGTTTCCCGGTAGAGCCTATCACGCAGGAATAGATATTAATCCTACGGCCACTTGGTGGGAGCAGTCGAAACCTTTTATGGATTACATGTCTCGTTGTTCCTATCTCTTGGCGCAAGGAAAATTCGTTGGAGATGTCGCTTATTATTATGGAGATGGAGCTCCTAAATTTTTCCCAACGCTTCAAGGTGACTCGTTAAGGCCAATGATCTCCGATTTAGATGCTGGTTATGATTTTGATGTAGTGAACACCGATGTTATCTTAAATCGTATGGATGTTAAAGACGGGAAATTGGTTATGCCAGACGGACTCAATTACAATCTATTGGTATTGCCGAACATTGAAGATATCCCCGAAAGTGTTATTCAAAAGGCAGAAAAACTAATTGTGGCCGGAGCAAATGTTTTGGTTCAAAATCCTGAAATAGCTAAGAGGTTCAAAGGAAAAATACTAACTAATACTACTATTAATGAAGGTTTATCTGAACTAAATCTTGTTAAAGATTTTGCGCGTGATGAAAGTAAATTAGATTTCATACACAGAAGATTGGATAGTGTGGATCTGTATTTTGTGAGCAACAAAACAAAGAACTCGATTGCTGAAACCGTGAAATTTAGAACAGCCAATAAACAAGTTGAATTTTGGAATCCCGTTTCCTCTAAACAATTTATCATCGCTGATGCGCAAGGCATCGATGGCATTACTACGGTAAACTTAGAGTTACCTGCATATGGCTCTGGCTTTGTTGTCTTCACGAATGTAAATCGAGATTTACCTCCGTACAACGAATCGTTAGACACCGAAATAACTGAGGTCATGGCGCCTTGGAAGCTCTCTTTCCCAGAGAATTGGGGAGCCCCTGAATCAGTTGAATTAGATACCTTAATTTCATGGACGGATCACGAGGAAAAGGGCATTAACTATTTTTCTGGAACAGCTAGTTATGAAAACAGTTTTACTATTTCCAAGGAAGCGATTGATAACAAAAAGGCAATCAGTATAGATTTGGGTGCAGTATATGACGTAGCGGAGATTTTAGTAAACGGCACATCAGCTGGTGTTTTATGGACACATCCGTACAAACTTAATATTCAGGAATTTGTTAAAGAAGGTGAGAATAAATTGGAGGTACAAATTACCAATTTATGGATTAATAGATTAACAGGAGATATTGAACTTCCCGAAGATGAAAAATTTACTATGACGAATCGCCCGCCTGTAACAGATACGAATACAGGTTATGAGGATTTAACATGGCGAATACAAACTTCTGGTTTACTAGGACCAGTAATCATAAAACAAGTAGGAGCGGAATGATAGACTTAACCTACCTTCATAAGTATCAATTAAATCTAATGGAGGTTCTTGACGGGTAAATGATACTAATTACAACAAGATTAGGCCTACGAATTTCAAACCTAATCCATATTTCAGAATACTTTATCAATTCGACCTATTTTTAAAATTATCCCCATAGCTTTGCAGCAGCACTAAAAAAGCCGCTCGTATGTCTGCATTTACTGACTTTAAAATATCCAACCTCCTTCGTAACGCTCTTGGTGACTTAGGTTTTGAGAACGCAACCCCAATTCAGGAACAAGCCTTTCCGGTAGCTATGAGCGGGAAGGATATTGTGGGTATTGCACAGACCGGTACCGGAAAGACATTTGCCTATCTGTTGCCTATACTCAACACACACAATTTTTCAAAGGATATTCATCCAAAGACCTTGATACTGGTTCCTACACGGGAGCTGGTGGTGCAAGTGGTGGAGGAAGTGGAGAAACTGGGTAAGTATGCATCCGTTCGTGTTTTAGGTGTTTACGGCGGTACCGGTATGAACAAGCAAAAAGAGGCTTTGGCCATGGGTACAGATATTGTAGTGGGAACCCCAGCTCGTTTATACGACCTCGTATTATCCCGAGCCTTACAGCTCAAGAGCATAAAAAAATTAGTGATTGATGAGGTAGACGTAATGTTGGATTTGGGTTTTCGGTTTCAGCTCATCAATATTTTTGAGCTGTTGCCAAAACGTAGGCAGAACATTATGTTTTCTGCAACCATGACAGATGATGTGGAATTGCTTATAAATGATTTCTTTTCTGGCGTGGAGAAAATTTCGGTAGCCGTAAGCGGAACGCCATTAGAAAATATTGCCCAATCTACCTACGCCGTTCCTAATTTTTATACCAAAGTAAATTTATTGATACATCTGTTACAAGACACTGAAACCTTCCATAAGGTTTTAGTCTTTGTTTCCAGCAAGCGAACGGCAGATTTACTCTTTCAGGAGCTAGCGGAATTTTTTAGCGAGGAGCTTTGTATTATTCATTCTAACAAGACGCAGAATTATAGAATGCGTTCTATTAAGCAGTTCGATTCCGGTCAGAACCGAATTCTAGTCACTACCGATGTCATGGCCAGAGGTCTCGATTTAGAGGAGATTTCCCATGTCATCAACTTTGATACGCCAGCATATCCAGAGAATTATATGCACCGTATTGGTCGTACGGGAAGGGCAGAGAAGGAAGGTAAATCCATATTGCTGTACACTGAAAAAGAGGAAGAAGCCAAAGAGGCGATTGAAGCCCTTATGGTAACAGAAATTGAGAGTATAGCACTTCCAAAGGAAGTAGAAATAGCCAAACGCTTAACGCGTGATGAACAGCCCAAACACATAGAACACGAAAACCCATTACGCGAAAACGAGGAGGAAAGAGGTGCCAGCTTCCATGAAAAGTCTGAAAAGAATAGCAAACAAAACCAAGGCGGTTCCTATAAGCGTATTATCAAAAAGAAATACTCCAAACCCAAAACTAGAGGCGATAAGAACTTTGGTAAGAAGGGCAAAAAAAGATAACAGATTCCTAAGGTTTGTCTTGGTGTTCTTTGCTTGTGATTTTTTGTATTCAAGTATTTCTTTTGAGTGTCGTTTTTAGTAGTGCTACTGCTTTATAGTAAAAAAGGGAAACCCCATTGCCTTTAGGGCTGTAAAGGTGAATTCAGTGCAGTGTTAGATGGTGTGGCAAGTAGACCCCATTTAACGACAGTTAAAATTATTTTGCTATTAAACCATCCAACAACTTCCTAATCTTTGGATTATCCCAATCTGCCGCTCCTGTTTCTTTTACAATAATTCTTCCTTTAGCATCAATGATATAGTTGGTGGGAATACTAGTTTCATAAAGTGCTTCTGGGGTTTCCATAATAGGGGAATACACCGGTAGCTCATAACTCTTCTTTTCTAAAAAACGACGCACGACTTCGGGTTTTTCATTCGTAAGTAGCATAAAATTCATTTTATCACCATAATCCACATATAGTTTTTGAATGCTGGGCAGTTCGGCAATACAGGGCGGACACCACGTAGCCCAATAACTAACAAATACAACCCTTCCCTTCCCAACTTCTACCGCATTTGAAGCGCCATTTAATCCTTTTACTTTATAGTTAAATGGCTGTAGCTGGGTTTGGTCGTCTTCATCCATAGCAGATGGTGACAAGACTAACATTTTTACTTTATTAACCGCAACTTGAATGGGCGTTCGAGTTTGGGGAATAAGTAATAAGGCTAAAAAGACAAGAAGAAGTATATTGCTGACGCTGAATTTTTTCTTTTTCATTACTAGCGAAATTATGAATTTTTATGTTTCTGAAGTATATAATAGTTGTTTTTTGAGCGTAGTGAAATAGTATTTTAGGAACCAATTTTCACGGATTTTCTTTACGTTTATTTAGCTATACCTGGCTTTGGAATACTCAAGAATATCGGTGAAAGACTATAGTTTTAAGCTGAACGGTTTTGAAGATATTCACGGTTTGTCGACACTTTTTTACGCTTTATCCAAGATACTTTCATAGGTCGAAAAAGACTGTATTTCAGCGGTATACAAAAGGAGTGCGCTTAAATCTGGGTTATCTTTAAGTAACCCAAACGATTATTATGAAAGCTGTTTTAACCGCATTCCTACTTGTTTTTCTTAACGCTGCTGCTGTAGCACAACACGCAAAAACCAATGATAAAGTTAGCACTACTCAAATGGATGTTGTTTTGGTTTCTGGCCATCCTGTTTTTATCTCTTTGGAGAAGGTTGGGACGGAAACGCAGAACAGTGTAGTACGTTTGTATCGTTACCAGAATTCTAGGGTAAAAAAGGCCTTATCTTTCAAAACAAAAAAGGATAGACCAAAGTTGGCCTAGTCTTTGCTTTAAAAGTTCGGAGAGTACACTGTTGTACTTTCCTAAAAACGAGTTATATGATTTTATCTATTCTTTTAGTTCCCGTGACTTTGGTAGTTGTGTACAAGATTCTTTTTCCAAAAACAAAAAAGGTACTTCGCCCTATTAAAGTTCGAAGCACCTCTAAAAAATTCTAAATCTAGTAACCTTAGTCTTTCATTCCTGGTTGTTTAATAGTATAGTTGGCTTCGCTTTTCGCTTCGTCTACTTGTCTTTTAACATCAGCCAATAGGGCTTTTGCATCATATACAATACCATCTTTTATGGTGTATTTTACACCGCCAGCACGTATTACTTTATTATCATCAGTAAGTCTTATGGCTCCAGTTCCGTAAAGTACTTTTAGGTTTTTAAGTGGATTTTCTTCTACCACTACAAAATCTGCCAACTTTCCGATGGAAACAGAGCCAATTTTATCGGCCATTCCTAAAGCCTCCGCTCCATTTAAGGTAGCTGCTCTTATTACCTCTAAAGGATGAAAACCGGCTTCCCGTAGGAGTTCCAGTTCTCGTATGTAAGCAAAGCCATATAATTGAAATATAAATCCAGAATCCGAGCCCGCTGTTACACGTCCGCCTCTGTTTTTATATTCGTTGATAAAGGTCATCCAAAGTTTATAGTTCTTTTTCCATGCCACTTCTTGTTCCGTACCCCAGTCGTGCCAGTAAGACCCGTGCGATACCTTGCTGGGTTGGTAGAATTCCCATAAAGAAGGCAAAGTATAGGTCTCGTGCCATTCTGCTCTTCTTGCACGCTGTAAATCTCTACTTGCTTCATAGATATTAAAAGTAGGATCTATGGTAAAGTCTAGCTCCAATAGTTCGTTCATAACGGCATTCCAATGATCGGAATAGGGTTCTGCTGCTTGTTCCCAAAGTTTACCTGCATTTTCAAAACGGTGTTGCTCGTTTTGGTAGTTGTAATCCAGCGGATAGTTTTGTACCGTTCTATCATCGAACAAGGCTTCTGGGAGACCGTACCAGTGTTCCATAGATGTAAGTCCCGCTCTTGCGGAATGTAGCACATTCCATCTCGCAACGCTCATTTGTGCATGGTGGCATGCAGAACCTAGCCCCAACTTTTTATTCTCGTCCAAAGCAGCAGCCATTATTTCGGGTTCGGCTCCAAAAAACTTGATGCCGTCCGCTCCTTTTTTTGCATTCGCTCGAACCCATTCCCTGGCTTGTTCCGTCGTAGCGATGGGAATATCGTTCAAGGGGTTGAATGTTTTACTTGTCTGTCCGAAACCGGTATACGACTGAATACGTGGTGCTATTATTTCATTTTTAGCACTTTTTCTTTTTAGATCTAAGGCAAAATCGATGCCCCTACCGCTTGGTTCCCTAACGGTGGTAATACCATGTGCCATCCATAATTTAAATACATAATCTGGTTCCGCCCCTTGCGACGTTCCACCAATATGGCCGTGCATATCAATAAACCCAGGCAATAGATACATGCCATTGCAATCTAGTTCCTTACCGCCAGGTTTTAATTGTGGTCTTTTACTCTCATCTATGGGAACGCCGTCATATCCAACGACCTCAATTTTTTTAATGATATTATTTTCAACAACGATGTCGATAGGGCCTTGTGGGGGCGCACCATTACCGTTAATGAGCATAACACCTCTAATAATTAATTGGGAATGTGGCCCGTCTCCTTGCAGGGACTGCGCTATAAGCGTACCTATGGATAAAAGGGATAAGAGTAAGAATAATTGTATTTTTTTCATCATGTTTGGTTTGGAATGAATATGTATTAATCCGGAATTTTTAATCTTCTGAAGGGATATTTATTTTATCCCCAAGAAAAAGAGCATTTAAGAAAAGTCTATTAGTACCGTACCAAGAACCTCTAAAGTTTGGGTTGTCTGCAAAAAGCACTACTCTTCCGCTGCCCACTTTGCTTACCAGTAAGGAAGCAGAGGTTTTGATATTTTCCTCCATGTTCTTTTTCGTGATGAAGCCGTCAATAAGCGGATTTTGAGTATATCTGGCCACCGTAGCATAGGAGTTTTTGCTAGGAGCTAGCCATACCGTATTGTTTTTATACACCGGAATAGTCGCGTCTCGGTATCCGTAGGCTAGGGGATGGGTTATATCCAAATCGACTTTTAGGATAATACCACCAACACTTTCTTTACCAATATTCTCACGGGCATCTACATAGGGTTTCCTTTCCGTGGTTTTAGTGGAATCCTTTTCTGTTTTCGTGAGCTTTTCATCTACTATTTTTTTGTCGATAACCCATGTACTTGCCGTTCCAATCGTAATCAAGGTATTGCCTTTACGCGTCCAGTCCTTTATTTTGGCTATTTGCTTTTCCGATAGGTCGTATCTACCTGAAACCATAACCAGACTTGTATACTTGTCTAGGTTTACCCTATTGAAATTACGCATTGGAATTTTGGTGATTGGCATACCTACTCTGGTATCCAACAAATGCCAAACTTCTCCGGCCTCATAGGAACGTACACCATCTCCTATAAGCATAGCGGCCTTTGTTTTTTTGATAGGACGAATGTTGCCACTTCCAAGATCAATGCCTTTAAGGTTAAGTCCTGTATCTATTGCAAAAATGGGGACATCGAATTTATCCTGTGCTTCTCTAATCGCCATATGTACCGATGCTGCATCTTGTTTTTGAAGACTCACGCTAACCAACACTGCACCATAATTGAAATTTTTTACCTCTTTTCTAGTTCTAGCCGTAAACGGTTTAGCAGCTGAGGAAGCAACGATACCTTTTTGTTGTAAATAATGTAAGGCGGCAGGGGCATTGTAATCGTCCCAATCCATCACATAGGCATAATTTGATTTTTCAACCTGAGGTTGCTTAGCAAAATTTTCTACACTGGTAATTTTATCCCCAAGTTGAAGCGTATTCACCGACTTGTATTTCATATTGTAGAAATTACCTAAAGACCATGCTGAAGCATCATAATATACGCTGTCCCTATATTTATCGTAGGTTTCAAACATGGTTTGTACCATTCTGTATTGTGGCTGATTTGTAGGCACGGTGTACTTATCCCCAGAACGGTACACCTCAATTTTATGTAACAACAATTTATCAATGAATGCCTTGGTCCGGTTTTGGTCATGCACATCGCCAAAAGTATAGCCCTTGATTTTACTCTTTGTAGCATTGGTTAGGCCACTTTTAAAGAACTGCTGCTGATATTTGCGCATGTACGCTTTATTATTTACCGCAGTTTTCACTGTAGTAATACTTGACGTATATTGATTCCTTATAGTAAATGCAAATGTGATTTCGCCAAAGGCGGTCGTTTGTCTATGACCGCGAGAACTTGCTTGCTCAAATAACAACCCTAGGCCTCCTTGTAGATCTGGGTACGAAGACCCGTAACCAGGATAGGTGCCATCAAAAACCTCTTTTGTGAAATATAGCGAACCGATACTGTCCAAAGCCTTAGCAAATTCGTTGCCAAAAAGCGTGTTTAGGTCCTCATAGTTTTCTTTGGGCATAATTGGATCCCAAGATGCGTTAGCTTTCATAGGTTCAAAAAAATAAGTGCTTTGGGTACCCATTTCATGAAAGTCCGTTACTACGTTTGGATACCATTGGTGGTACCAATTCAATTTACCCCTACTTTCGGGGTTAATACCTAGTAGCCAATCTCGGTTGAGATCAAACCAATAGTGATTTGTTCTTCCTCCTGGCCAGTATTCGTTGTGTTCGGCATCTTGTGGGTCGGCCACCTCAGGAGTACCTTGATAGGTATTTGCCCATTGGCTATGGCGGTCACGACCGTCTGGATTAATGGCAGGGTCTATAAATATGACCGAGTTCTTTAGATAGCTCAGAATTTCTGGATTTTCCGAAGCCGCAAAGGTATATGCCGACAATAAAGCAGCTTCTGAGCTTGACGGTTCGTTTCCGTGTACGTTATATGCAAGATTGATGAAGATAGGTACCTCATCATAATTGGAAACCGATTTTGAAGGGTCAGTGAATGCTAAATGAGCTTCTTGTAGTTGCTCCATGTTGTTGCCATTTTCCGGAGCGGTAATGGTAAGCATAACCAGTTTTCTACCCTCGTGCGTTTTTCCGTAGTACTGAATGCTAGCCCGGTCAGATACTTCTGCTAATTTTTCAAAATAGGCAACAATAAGGTCATGCCTGGTATGGTGCTCCCCGATACCATAACCTAAAAAAGCTTCTGGAGATGGAATGTTCTCGTTAAAAGGTTTGAATTTTTGATAGAAATAATCTTGGGCGGATAAGGTACTCCCAAAGAGGACTACCAAGAGTAGTAATTTTTTTAACATGAAACGTTTTTTTAAGTTAGCCGCTTAAATATACCTATTATCCCTTTAAAATGTAGTAGGGAGAAGTAATTTATGTTAAGTGCTAGGAAGATAAAAACTAAAAGGAATTCTTAGATTATACTGCTGGGTGCAAATGCTGTGTTATTTCGTGGAATCTGATGATGTAGTTGGTTCCTTTTTTACTATCGTCTCTTTGAATAGTACCCTTTAATTGTCGGGTGAGGTTGTGGATGAGCTTTAACCCTAAGGACTTGGAATTTTTATAGGTTATTGTTTCTGGGAAACCTTTACCGTTGTCACCAATATTAAGTACATATTGTTTGTCCAGTTCTTTCTTTAAGACAATATATATTTCACCTTCTTCTTCATCAGCAAAGCCATATTTTAAGGCATTAGTTACCGCTTCGTTAATCAAGAGCCCTAATGGTATGGCCGTATCTATGCCTAATTTTATATCTGGAATATCGATTTTCAATTGCACCTTACTATCCAGTCCTTTAATAGACCTTATGAGATATTCGCTCAGTTCCTGTACATAGGATTTGTACTCTATTTGAGTAATATCATTTCTCATGTAGAGCATTTCGTGAACCATTGCCATAGAAATAACCCTGTTCTGTGTGCTTTTAAGTAGGGTTTTCATTCTTGCCTCTTCCACATTACGTGATTGTAGACTCAGCAAACTGGATACGGTTTGTAAGTTATTTTTTACCCGATGATGTACTTCCTTTAGTAGCGTTTCTTTTTCTTCCATTTGTGCGGTAAGTTCTTTTTTTGAACGGTACAGCGCATGGTGTGTTTTTAGTAAGTTCTTACCGAATATATTACCTAGAAGAAACATAGAGAATAAAACGGAAAGTAGGTTAAACAAGTCTTTTGAACTCTCTGGAATTATATTTTCAGTGATAGTAAGGTCAGGAATACTTTGCGAAAAAATTAAGAACACCAGACAAAAAACAAGAATAAGGTACACCTGTCCATATCGTTTTGTGGTAACATAACCAGCAAAGACAATCAAGGCCAGAGTAAAAATAAAGGAGCTATTGATACCACCGCTGTATAGGGTAATGATAAAGGCACTGATAAGCGCCATTATAGAGGAAATATTATAGGTGGTAGTGATGTTTTTATGCTGGTGAAAGGCCCAAGTATTTAGAAGATTGCAAATGCCAAAAGCCACAAAAACAGTAGGGATTATCTCCTTTATATTTAGTCCGAAATAGCAGATAGCCGCAAAAACTAGGGACAAAGCACTTGAAACGTAGTTCACCTTTAAAATAAGGGAAACCTTATCTTTAAGACGTTCTTGATCTACATGTGAATCGTTCATATAAAACGTTTTGATTCGTTATTAGTCTTTGTAACTAAATGTAAAACTAGTCATGTTTACGCAATAATTCCAATACTTTTTAACATTCCGAAAGCTAGGAGCTAAAAAAAATCCTAAATTTTTATCTTTCTCGGTCTTAAACCTGTTAAATTCCCAATGGAAATGGGTTTTTCTTCTATATGTTTTTATGCGATGCAATACCTATTAAAATTGACATAGCACAGTCTCGTAGCCCTGCTGTCTATAAGATTCAACAGGCACGTCAGAATTCAGGAATATTTTATGGTACAATGGCTTAACACCTCGGCTGTGACCAATTTTTTCTTCTATTGATAAATATCGGACTAAATAGTAAAACAGAAGATTTGGTTCATTCTATAATCTCGTAATCGATACGTAGTTTTCGCAAAGCTCTTAATGCAGAACCAGAGTTTTTGTCTTCGATTTGAATGTCTACAGGGTCTCCTTCTAGTAGTATATCTGTAAGTTCATTGGACAAGGATGCATCAATATTAGATGAAACGCCTTCAATACATTTAGCAATAGCCCTTCTATCTGGTCTCTGAGCGTCACAGGATAATAAGTTTAGTTTCATAATTATAAGGTAGTAATTCAAAGACTAATCGTGGGATACCTTTAGAATGTATTAGGATAAGTATCCATTTTAAAAACCTGTAACAAAAGAAATATAGATTATCAATGCTCTATATTTCTTTTGTTAGTGTAATTGAAGTATCATTTGCTTTAATTTCACCATTAAACAAGTTATTTGGAGTGATTTAAATACTATTTTGACTTTTTCAATCTCTTTTCTTCTTTCTTCTCTTTAGCTGTTTTTGCAGGTTCTTTTTTGACATTTTTTTTTGCGTCTTTACTTTTTGCCATAATAATTGAATTTAATGATTAGTAGTGCTTTTAGTTCTTTAGTGACTAAGTATAATTGCATATCAGACAATAGAAAGTCATAATTTTCAGCTTACTTAGTAGTTTAATATTCAATGTCTTTTATTTTTTCGCAGAGACAAAAGTCTTTAAATAAAAAATTACAGTCAGTTTTCTTATTGAAAGGTAGCGTAATTAATGGCAGTTTAAAACCTTTAATTTTTAATCTTTTGTCATATTGATTCTTTTTGTCGCCAAATAGATTGTCTGGATTCCGTAAATTAGAATGGCTCCTCTCCTAAGATGAAGGAAGGAGCCATTATTCTTATTTTTAAAAACTTAGGTAGTAAATTGATATTACAACCACTTTTCAAATACGGTAGCTACTTTGGTATTAACCGCAGCCTTAACCCAATGCAATATTTTTTAATGCCTATTGCAAAGCGTTTAATCCTGCGTTATTACCCATTCACCTTTTTGAAGTAATGGCTCGGCCTGCTTGAATTTAACGGTCTTGCTTTCGCCGGACATCACGTTCTTTATGGTTACGCGTTCGTTCCTGCCAATTTTTGGTTGCTCTCTCGTAATGGTTTCGGTCACTTGTGGACGTTGCCCTTGGTTCTGACTTACAGCTCTACTGCGGGCAGCAAGTTCATCACTATTAGGGATTTCGGCTTTAGAGGTCTGTAAATTTTCCTTACTACGCTTTACATTACGGGCTTCTTGTATCTCGTTTGAATTTTCAGAAGGTAATTCTCCTTTGAACAAGAAAGAAATAATTTCTTTGTTCACTTTCTCAATCATCTCTTTGAAAAGTTCAAACGCTTCGAATTTATAGATTAGCAAAGGGTCTTTTTGCTCGTGTACCGCTAATTGAACAGATTGCTTCAGTTCATCCATTTTTCTCAAATGTGTTTTCCAAGAGTCGTCTATAATGGCAAGCGAGATGTTTTTCTCAAAATCTGTTACCAATTGCTTTCCTTCGCTATCATAAGCTTCTTGTAAATTAGTCACCACACTAAGGCTTTTAATGCCATCTGTAAACGGCACAACAATACGCTCAAAGTTGTTGGACTTGTCCTCATATACCTGTTTTATAACAGGTAAAGCGGTAGCGGCATTCCGCTCCATCTTTTGCTTATAATACTCATAACCCGTTTTGTAGACTTTGCCGGTAATCTCTTGAGCACTTAATTTTCCAAATTCGTCCTCCGTTACAGGGGAGGTCATGGAGAAGTACTTTATTAGCTCAAACTCAAAATTCTTATAATCACTGGCGCCTTTGTTACCCTCCACAATGACTTCACAGGTATCATAAACCATATTGGCAATATCTACTTTCAAACGCTCTCCTTGCAATGCATGACGTCTTCTTTTATAGACTACCTCACGTTGTGCGTTCATCACATCATCATACTCCAATAAACGTTTACGCACACCAAAGTTATTCTCCTCTACTTTTTTCTGTGCGCGTTCAATAGATTTGGTCATCATACTGTGCTGAATGACTTCGCCCTCTTCAAGTCCCATCTTATCCATCATCTTAGCTACCCTGTCAGAACCGAATAAACGCATTAGGTTATCCTCTAAGGAAACGTAGAATTGAGAGCTTCCTGGATCTCCTTGACGGCCAGAACGTCCTCGTAACTGTCTATCTACCCTACGGGAATCATGTCGTTCTGTACCAACAATAGCAAGTCCGCCAGATTTTTTTACCTCGTTAGAGAGTTTAATATCCGTTCCACGTCCTGCCATGTTCGTAGCGATGGTCACTACTCCGGCATAACCTGCCTCTGCAACTACATCTGCTTCTTTCTTGTGAAGTTTTGCATTCAATACGTTGTGTGGTACTTTACGGACACTTAAAAGTTTAGAAAGTAATTCAGATATTTCTACAGAGGTAGTACCAATCAGAACCGGTCTTCCAGCCTGGCTCAATTTGGTTACCTCGTCTATAATGGCGTTGTATTTTTCCCGTTTTGTTTTGTAAATCAAATCATTACGATCATCTCTGGCAATTGGTCTATTGGTTGGAATTTCCATTACATCCAATTTATAGATTTCCCACAACTCTCCAGCTTCTGTTACTGCTGTACCTGTCATACCGGCCAACTTGCTATACATTCTAAAGTAGTTCTGCAACGTAACTGTGGCGAAGGTTTGAGTCAGTGCTTCGATTTTCACATTTTCCTTAGCTTCAATGGCCTGGTGCAATCCGTCCGAATATCTACGACCATCCATAATACGACCAGTCTGCTCGTCTACAATCATCACCTTGTTTTCCATTACCACATATTCCGTATCTTTTTCAAAAAGGGTATATGCTTTTAACAATTGACTCATGGTATGAATACGCTCACTCTTTATAGTAAAGTCTTTAAAAAGCTCTTCTTTAATTTCTGCTTCTTTTTCAATTTCTAAACCTTGATTTTCAATCTTAGCGATTTCACCTCCTATGTCTGGCATTACAAAAAAGTCCCTGTCTTTCTCCCCAGAGATATAATCTACTCCCTTATCTGTAAGTTCTATCTGATTGTTCTTTTCATCTATCACGAACAATAGGTCTTCGTCCACTTTTGGCATTTCCCGATTGTTGTCTTGCATGTAAAAATTCTCTGTTTTCTGTAACAGTTGTTTTACACCTTCTTCACTAAGGAACTTGATTAGCGCTTTGTTTTTAGGTAGACCTCTAAATACACGAAGCAGAAGAAAACCTCCTTCTTTGGTGTCGCCATTTGCAATCAGTTTTTTTGCCTCGGCCAAAATACCGGTTAAATGCTGACGCTGTTTTTGAACGATTTCGTTGACTTTTGGTTTCAATTCATTAAACTCATGGCGGTCTCCTTCAGGTACTGGTCCTGAGATAATAAGTGGCGTACGAGCATCATCTACTAATACGGAATCTACCTCATCTACAATCGCATAATTATGTGGTCGCTGTACTAAATCCGTTGGCGTATGCGCCATGTTATCCCTTAGATAATCAAAACCGAATTCATTATTGGTACCATAAGTTACATCAGCGTTATACGCTGCTCTTCTGCCGTCGGAGTTAGGTCTGTGATGGTCTATGCAGTCTACGGAAAGGCCGTGAAATTCAAAAATTGGTGCCATCCATGCGCTATCTCTTTTTGCTAGATAGTCATTAACGGTAACCAAATGGGTTCCGTTACCCGTAAGTGCATTCAAATACAAAGGAAGGGTCGCTACCAATGTTTTACCTTCCCCGGTTTGCATCTCGGCAATTTTTCCCTGGTGAAGTGCAATACCCCCAATCAGCTGCACGTCATAATGAACCATGTCCCAAGTAACTTCTTTGCCAGCGGCGTCCCATGAATTTTTCCATAATGCCTTTTCTCCATCTAGTGCAACATAATCCTTGCTGCCAGAAAGCAGCCTATCGTTCTCCGATGCCGTAACTGTAAGTGTTTCGTTGTTAGCGAAACGCTTTGCCGTTTCTTTAACAACTGCAAAGGCTTCTGGTAATATCTCATTCAAAGCAGCTTCAGAAATCGTGTAGGCCTCCTCTTTTAGCGTGTCTATTTGAGCGTAGCTGTCCTCGTTTTTATCGATGTCGGTAGACTCGTGAACTTCTTTTTCTAGCTTGGCTATTTGGGCCGTGATGTCCTTGTAGGAGTCTTGTATTTTTTGCTTAAAATCGATGGTTTTCTGACGGATTTCATCCAAACTCAGTTTTTCCATATCGGCTTCAAAAGACTTTATTTGTTCTACAAGAGGTTGAAGCTCTTTTACATCTTTTTTAGATTTGTCGCCAACAAAAGCCTTTAAGACGGAATTTATGAAACTCATATATTTTTATGTATTTGTACCGAATACGTAGAGATTTTAATCTCTAAGAGGTTTTAATATTAATTAAAATCGAATTTTAAAATCTACATTGCTTTTAAGAACAAAAGCCATTCCAGTCTTTATAATAGTCCAAAATACCTTTTATTACTGCCAAAATTACATAAAAAAAAAGCCTCCGAGGAGACTTTTTAGTAGTAATTATAATATGTAAACCCACAAAAGGCAGTTCTTTAAACAATGCTACAGCCTATTTTATATACCTTGCTTATAACCAACTAATATACTTGTGTTTTAGCTAAATGTAGCGCTAATATTCGTCCTCGTTCCAGAGGTAGTCTTCTTCCGTGGGATAGTCTGGCCAAATCTCTTCAATTGATTCGTAGATTTCACCACCTTCTTCCTCCATGGATTGTAAGTTCTCAACAACCTCTAAAGGCGCACCGGTTCTGATTGAGTAGTCAATCAACTCATCTTTACTTGCCGGCCAAGGTGCATCACTTAAATAAGATGCTAGTTCTAATGTCCAATACATGGTAATAGTGTTATTTTAAATTTTTGCAAAAATAATTTTTAAATAATGGCAGCCAAGATAATTCGCAATTATTTCTTTTTAGTTATCAACATTTAACGCTTTGATAAATTGATAACGAAGAAATTATGGTTTTATTAGTCCATTTTTTCTGGAATCCATTTTACCTCATCTGCCTTTAAATCTTTTGACAATTTTCGTGCCAATACAAACAGATAGTCCGAGAGGCGGTTTAAATAGGAGAGAACCCGTTCATCAAAAGGTTCGTTTTCTTGTAAAAGTGTGGCCATGCGTTCTGCCCTTCTACAAACGGTCCGTGCGATATGACAGTATGACACGGTGGTGTGTCCGCCGGGAAGTATGAAATGTGTCATTTGTGGCAAATCTTGTTCCATAGTGTCTATGGCTGCTTCTAGTTTTTGGATATGAGATTCCTCAATTCTTGGGATATTAAGCCGCTCTTTACCATTTTTTAGGACTGCTTTTGCGGGATCGGTTGCCAAAATAGCACCAAGGGTAAATAAATCTTCTTGTATTTTGGTAAGTTCTTGCTTGGATAACGTATCAATTTCCTGGTCTCGAACTAGCCCTAGCCATGAATTAAGTTCGTCAACGGTTCCGTAGCTATCTATACGGATATGATGTTTAGGAACACGGGTGCCGCCAAAGAGCGCTGTTTCTCCTTTGTCTCCAGTTTTGGTATAAATTTTCATATGTTTTTTTTGAATTTTTCGGGATGCCTGAAGCTTAGTGCATTAGATTTTTCACTCCTATTTTTTAATCGGGTAGTTGTCAGTAGACAGTTGATTTAGATTTCTGAGGATCCACGCTTTTAAGTTAATTCTTGAACTTTTCCGTTCCTAAAGTCAACTTCCTAATTCTCTTCATTCTTTCGTTTATAATCCTCCATGAATTTTCTAGATTTTCTATCCCTTGATTTTCCTCTATTCATAAAACGGAAACCTACATAAATCGCAAAAACGACTCCAAGAGTAATGTATACGGTATTGTTCATAGTCTAGGATTATTGGTTAAAATTAAGGGATTATATCCGTATCTTAAAATGTTCCTTTGCTTGTTCCTTTCTAAAAAACACGATACCACAGTGGTACAGGTCCATAGTAACACGTATATGCGCTTGTTCTTTTAGTGCGTTCCACATGGCACAACTTTGCTTTGTGGCATATATGCCTTCTATGATGAGCATACTTTCATTATGAGTATATTCTTTCCCAATAGTTTTAAATGGTTTACCCAGGGTATTCGCATAAATAATATCAAAAGGGAAAGTGCTGTAGTCTAACCCTTCAAAGATGGTATTCAATTTTATTTTGAGTTGATTGGAATCATTTACTAAGCCAATATTTTTATGTGAAAAATAGGATATACTTTTTGCTAATACGTTTTCTGTAATCGAAAGGTCTTTGTTTCCTTTACGGTATAAGCCCTTAGTAACAAAACCGTAAATGAACGGAGAATGTACGCCATGCTGATTGGTTGCTGAAAGGAGAAACTTGATGTAAGAAATAAAACGGTACACTGCTGTGATTCAAAATTTGTCAAAGGTAATCATACAGGTTCTATTATTTGGTGCCGATTTGGTTATGTACATAGGAGTGTTCAAGAAGTCTAACGTTCATCTTTTTCATATCTAATGCTGTCGAAATATCTTTAGCTGTACTGGTGGGTTGTTGTCGACTGCGCTCCAAACGAATATTGAATGGACTTTTTAAACAGCTCTTATTAATGCTATAATGACAAATGCCCATTAATCAAGAACTCTGGCAGGAGGTTGAATTAACGGGCACTTAAATCATGAGAGTTAGTCGATATTATATTAAGCCATTTTAGCCTTGTTTCTTTTTGTAGTAAAAGATAATGCTTTAGTTACTCTAGCATTTTTAAACTTGTAAAGTCTTGCAATTTCCGTAGTGTTCTCTAAGTTCAATTCAGTAGCAGTTTCGGTAACGATAGTCATTTCAATAGTTTCTACTTTAACATCTGTTGTGTTGTTCTGTGCTTGTGCGCTCATTCCGATGAAGAAGATAAAGAAGATGGTAGCTATTGTTTTCATGACTTGCGTTTGTTACACTATTATAACGGGTGCAAGTGTGTTGTAGAGGGTGACCGTTCGCCGAACAACCCATATTACTCGGTATCTGACAGAAGTTCGGTTTAAGTGTAAATTTCGCTCGATAAACGGCACGAAGGCCAAAAACACCTTATCGAAAAAAGGTGTCGTTTAACCGTGGTAGTTTTTTGGATGTGGTAAGGAAAGTAGTTTGAACCTATTTGCTTCAAGTTCTTTGGCCTATAAGGACACAAGAGTTTGGTATAAGAAGACAAAATAAATTTGGTCTTATGTCCTACTTACGATTTTTAGAGAAGCAAAGCATCTTAAACTGCTAAAGCAAAAAGTTGGTTATCACTCCATCATGGCCGAAAGCTCAAACCAACGTTCAGTTTTTTGATTAATGGTTTCCGATAGTTCGCCAAGTGCTATAGATAGGGCAGCGATTTCCTCCCCTGATAAAGAGGAATCTGCGAACTTAGCCTGGAGTTCCACTTTCTTGGACTCTGATTTTTTAATGTCCCGCTCCAATTGTTTGTACTCCTTTTGGTCGTTATAGGAGAGTTTGTTAGTAGTTTCTGTTTTCTTCCATGTGGTCTTAGAAGTATCGGCTTTTTCCTTAAGTTCTCTTTTTTCCTGTACTTGGCTATCCTCATAAGCGCGATAATCGGAATAGTTGCCGGGAAAATCCTCTACAACACCATCACCTCGAAATACAAACAAGTGATCTACAATTTTATCCATGAAATACCTATCGTGAGAAACTACAAGGAGACATCCTTGAAAATCCAACAAGAAACTCTCCAAAACATTTAGGGTTACAATGTCCAAGTCATTGGTAGGTTCATCTAGGATTAAAAAGTTAGGATTCTGAATTAACACGGTACATAGGTATAGGCGTTTGCGTTCACCACCGCTAAGTTTATCTACAAAATCGTATTGTTTTTTGCGGTCAAAGAGGAATCGCTCCAATAGTTGTTGGGCAGATATTTGTTTTCCTTTCATCAAGGGAATGTAATCCCCAAACTCTCTGATGACATCGATTACTTTTTGCCCCGGTTTTATTTTAATTCCTTTTTGAGTGTAATATCCAAACTTTATGGTTTCCCCAATAATAACCTTTCCGCTATCTGGTTGGTCCCTTCCGGCAAGGATATTAAGAAAGGTAGATTTTCCTGTTCCATTCTTTCCAATGATTCCTATACGTTCCCCTCTATTAAAGTTATAATCGAACTTATTAAGAATAGGTTTGTTCGGATAGGATTTAGAAACCTTTACAAATTCTACCACCTTGCTGCCCATCCGCTCCATGTTAAGTTCTAGCTGCACCTCATGCTCCTTTCTGCGGTTACTGGCTTTTTCCTTAATGGTGTTAAAATCGTCAATCCTTGATTTGGATTTAGTAGTACGTGCTTTAGGTTGGCGACGCATCCACGTTAATTCCTTTTTAAATAGTAATTCGGTTTTGTGCTGCTCTACCGTTTCTTGCTCTAAACGGGCCTCTTTCTTTTCTAGGTAGTACGAGTAGTTTCCTTTATAAGGGTATAGCACTCCATTGTCCAGTTCAATAATTTCGTTGCACACGCGTTCCAAGAAAAATCGGTCGTGCGTAACCATAAAGAGCGTCATGTTTTCCCTAGCAAAATATTCCTCTAGCCACTCAATCATCTCTAAATCCAAATGGTTGGTAGGTTCATCCAGTACCAGTAAATCTGGTTTGTTGATGAGAGCATCTGCTAGGGCCAATCGTTTTTTCTGTCCGCCGGAAAGCATCCCTACTTTAGCATCTAAATCTTCTAATTTCAACTTAAAAAGTATCTGCTTGTATTGCGTCTCAAAATCCCAAGCTTGAAAACGATCCATAGCTTCAAAGGCAGTTTGGTAAGCATCTGCATCTTCAGGATTTTGTAAGGCCTTTTCGTAGTTATGAATCACTTGAAGCACCTCATTGTCCGAGGCAAAAATTGTTTCTTCAACCGTAAGTTCAGGATCCATTACCGGTTCCTGAGCCAAAAAAGAAACTCGTGTGCTTTTTCTGTAATTCACTTGCCCTGTATCAGGACTATCCGCTCCTGATAGAATATTAAGTATAGATGTTTTTCCACTACCGTTTTTGGCGATTAGCGCTATCTTTTGGTCTTTATTAATGCCAAAGGAAAGGTTCTCGAAAAGGACCAATTCGCCATAGGATTTAGAAATATTTTCAACGGTTAGTAGATTCATAAATTTACAAGTATCAAGGTCAAGATTGCCTGCCAGAGGTAGGTTTACGTATTTTTAAATTCAAACATCAAACTTAGGCGCAATTATCAGGCTCAAATCCAATACTTTTTAATATCAATAAGCTAAACAGTTTTTTTTAAGTGATCTATCAGAAACAGATACCGGATTCCCAATGCCAATAAAATGAAGCTAATTAGAACGGAGAACACCTGCACTTTTAAAAGCCACAAAACTACGCTAATTACCAATAGTACTAAAGTAATTCTGATATATGTTATAAGCCATTTTACAGGTCGATTTTTAACCAGATAAAAAGCAATTATTAGATTGGGTGCGAAGGCCCAAAAGATATTGTAGTTTGCTTTTGTAGCATCATGGTCTGTCAGAAACCAAAGAAAGAGGATGATGAATCCCGCGATTCCGGTTAGGGAAAATAAAAGCGTGTCTATCCATTTTGTTCTAGCGTTTCCCTTCCAATCAGAATACGTGCTGTAACTAACCACTAGTAATAGCAATCCCAACCAAAATGCAGGTGTTAGTAAGAAAAACGTGGTATCTGGTTTAGTGGGGATGTCAAGGATAATCGCTTCTTTTTTTACAATAGGTGTGCCATTTACGGTTGTATGTTTTAGTTGTTCATACACATAAATAGGCAGGAACAGATGTTCATAAGGTGTTGCTTTTCTGTCGATTACGGAGCCCAGAGCCAGGTCTATCCCAAAATTGGACCAGGAATTTACGTTCAGGTTTTGATGAATGAGCTGTCTGAAGGTAAACTGCTCGTCTAAATGATCGTAATCAAAATGTAAGGCATCCCCAAGATTTTTTTCAAAAACCTCCGGAATTTTAGTAGCGCAGTTTTCGAACAGAAAGTCATATTTATATAATCTGTTTTGTGGTAATAAGTTTGTTTCTAGAAAACCTACTATTTTTTTTCGTTGTTCCAAATCTAGGTGCAACTCTTGTTCCTTGATCCAGCGTTGTTCAAAAACATAGCTTCTTTCAAACAGGTTAAAAGGGTGGCGTGTAATAGTATAGTCTAATTTTCCTCTGGTGAAGTTTAGATAAAAATTAGGATCCTCAAAGTTGTAGGTTCCGTATCCGTAAACGACGTCTATGCCAACTGAAGGGTCTTGAAGGCGTATGGCGCTATGCCCAAATTTTGCTGCTAAATCTTGCCCTGTGCCTACCGTAAGCAAACTAAGTTTTGAAAGGGGGGATAACTGTGCCTCTTGGGAATGCCCATATAAGCTAAGTATTATGAGGAAAATAGAAAGACTAATTTTTTTAAACATCTGTAATTCCGATTAATCTAGTAACAAAGATGCGAATAATAAGAGATTTAACCGATATTCGATTTTTATTATTCATACAAGTGTCTTTTTGTTACTAAGGAGTTAATAGACTAGTGTTTTGCACGCTTCTTGCAATTTAGAATGCTTAACTAAATCATTTGTATTATTTTTAGGCGAGAGCAACGAATACAGCTAACAAACCATCCCATGCGAAAACACATTCCGAATTTCATTACACTTTTAAATCTTTTTTGTGGCTGTGTGGCAACAGTTTTTGCAGTGTTAAATCAGTTAGAACTTGCAGCATTGTTTGTCGCCCTTGGTATTTTCTTTGACTTTTTCGATGGGTTGGCGGCACGCGTTTTGGATGTTAAAAGTGAACTCGGGTTGCAGTTAGATTCGTTAGCGGATATGGTGACCAGTGGCTTAGTACCAGGTATTGTTATGTTTCAGCTATTGGGCTTGTCCCAAATGGGCGGATGGAATAATGATGTGTTGAACAGTATGGCGTATCTGGGCGACTTTCAGCTTGGTTCGTTATGGCCTTTTTCGGGCTTTATTATTACGCTGGCATCTGCCTATCGCTTGGCGAAATTTAATTTAGACGAAAATCAAGTATCCTCTTTTATTGGTCTACCCACTCCTGCCAATGCTTTGTTGGTTCTTTCCCTTCCTTTGATTCTGTTTTATCACCCTAATAATTTACTGAGTGATATAATCCTCAACCAATGGTTTTTGATAGGGTTGACGCTTTTGAGCGCATTTTTATTGAATTGTAATTTACCTCTATTTGCTCTTAAATTTAAAAATTGGAGTTTTACTGATAATGCACTTCGCTATATCTTTCTAATTATAAGTCTGGTCCTCTTGATTACGATGCAGTTTTTGGCAGTACCTCTTATCATTATTTTTTATGTGTTGAGCTCTTTGGTGAGTCATTTAGGGGTAACAAAGAAGTGAGCTATTAAATCGAACAAAATTTTTTGCAACTACTTTTTTAAGACCTATAGTTCAAATGAGCAATCAATTTTCAGAGGTAAAATCAATCTATGAACATCACCAATTCTGCCCCAGAAGACATCGCTGAAATCTTCCGTCTCTACAAAATAGCTTCGGCCTATCAGAAAGGAAAGGAAACCGTTGTAGTGTGGCCAAATTTTGAACCCTCAATAGTAGAAAAAGAGCTTGCCGAAAAGCGACAATTTAAACTATTAATTAACGGTGAGGTTGCCTGTGTTTGGGCAGTTGCTTTTTCCGATGAACAAATCTGGGAAGAACGTAATACGGATACTGCAGTGTACATTCACCGTATTGCTACCAATCCAAAGTTTAGAGGTCAAAATTATGTAGGAGTTATTGTAGACTGGGCGAAAGAATACGCTAAAACAAAGGAAAAGCAATATGTGCGTTTGGATACCTTAGGAGATAATACTAGACTCATTACTCATTATACAAATGCAGGATTCGAGTTTTTAGGGCTATTCGATTTAAAAAATACGGACACACTTCCGGCCCATTACAAGGAAGCCCCTGTTTGCTTATTTCAAATCGATTTAGGAACTTAAAATTATGCAACCAAGAATAATTCAAGGAAAAGAAAAAAAGGGTGTCGGTATGTCTGTAGTGATGAGTTTAACAAACAATCTAACCGGTAAACTTTGGAGTAATTTTATGCCCAGAAGCGTAGAGATTAAAAATAGGGTAGGAGAACATTTTATTTCCCTGCAAGTATATCCACCCGAGTATCATACTGCTTTTAAGCCAGAACTTGAATTTATAAAATACGCACTTGCAGAAGTATCTGGCTGTCGTACTATTCCTGAGGGTATGGAAGAATTTACAATTAAGGCTGGACTATTTGCTATTTTCGATTACAAAGGAGCAAGTGGCGACCCCAGTATTTTTCAATATATTTATGCCGATTGGCTACCTAAATCTGAGTATCTTCTAGATAATCGTCCTCATTTTGAAGTTTTAGGAGCTAACTACAAGAACAACGATTCCAATTCCGAAGAAGAAATTTGGATTCCTATAAAACAACTATGAATCAAACACAGAAAGCACCTTGGTATTATCTATTACTATTGATACTAGCTGGGGAAAGTGTTTTTATAATTCCATTTGTGCTTCCTCGTGTGTTCAGACCTACGGTGCTGGATGTATTTACATTGGATAATACACAGCTTGGATTATGCTTTTCGGTCTATGGTTTTGTTGCCTTGGTTTCTTATCTTTTTGGTGGGCCTTTAGCAGATAAGTATCCTCCGAGAAAACTGATTGCAGTTGCACTCTGGATGACCGCATTTGGAGGATTGGTATACGCTACCTTTCCAAGCTATTTTGTTCTTAAAGTATTGTATGGCTATTGGGGCTTTACCACAATTTTTTTATTCTGGGCAGCCATGATAAAAGCGACACGAGTTTGGGGAGGAGCAAACTCGCAAGGTAAGGCCTTTGGATTTTTGGATGGTGGCCGTGGTTTGGTTGGTGCACTGTTCGGAACCTTGGGCATACTTATTTTTTCCATTTTTATCACGTCTGAAATTGCCGAGGCTACGGTGGCAGAAAGCAGAGCTGCATTTAGATATGTAATTTTGGTATCCTCAGGCATTGTGGTGGTGGTTGGCTTTTTAGTTTGGTTTTTTATGCGGATGGATAAAGCGTCGGAGCAGGCTATTATTTTAGATAAAATTACTGTTTCTCAAATCAAGGAAGTGCTGAAACTGCCTGCCGTTGGTTTGTTAATGGTGATTATTCTCTGTGCCTATGTCGGATATAAAATCACCGATATATTTTCGCTCTACGCTCAAGATGTAATGTTGTACGATCAAGTACAGTCGGCTCAAGTAGGAACTTTTTTATTATTCATACGCCCCATAGTAGGTGTGGCTATAGGTATTTTGGCAGACCGCTCACAAACTACCTATTGGTTGTTGGTTAGTTTTGTTCTTTCTTTCTTTGGGGCTTTGTTATTTGCAACAGGATTAATTTCTGACTCGTCCACGGCCTTGTTTTTTATATCAACCTTAGTGGTGGCAACAGGAGTTTATGCGGCACGTTCCTTATATTTTGCAGTTATGGAGCGTGGCAAGATTCCATTAGTATTGACAGGTACAGCTGTAGGACTTATTTCCATAGTTGGCTATACGCCCGATATTTTTGCAGGACCCGCGATGGGCTATTTATTGGATGCCTATCCCGGTGCTATAGGTCATCAGTATGTTTTTGGAATGCTGGCTATATTTTCTTTGGTAGGAGGTATTGCGGCCTGGTATTATTATAAAGTATACAGAAAGTAGCTCACTACCTTATGAAGAAGAACTTAAACTTAGTGCTTTCTGGAATCATCGTAATTATCGCGGGTTGTGTCTATGGCGGTCATCCATCTTATCTGATGCCTTTGATTTTAGATTTTCAGGTGGAAGCCTTGGAGTTGAAAAATATGCTCAGAGCTGTAATGGGAATTTATATGGGAATTGGAATATTTTGGTTGGTAGGAGCAAGCAAGCCTAAACTTTGGTATGCCGCTACATTGAGCAACGTACTCTTTATGGGTGGTATTTCTTTTGGAAGAATTATAAGTACACTTTTTGATGGAATTTCTATACAATTTACTCCGGCGCTTATCTTGGAGTTCTTATTTTTTGGCTGGGGACTTTATAATTTAAAAAGGTATCCACATTAAATAAAGGTTAGGTTTAATACTTTGGACTTATTCAGGGTTTGATAAGTTGTATTATTGCCGAATGAAAGGAGAAAATGCCAGTTTATTTGAACGTATTCAAGAAGTGATAGCCAAGTTGGATATTTCAGGAATTCCTAAAGAACGAATAACAGTACTTCAGAGTCTGATTGGTTTTATTCAAGATAAAAAAGATGCTCATTCAAATATCAACCTCAATTTTATCTGCACCCATAACTCACGCCGTAGTCATTTAACTCAAATATGGGCTCAGACTATGGCTGTTTATTACAATGTTCCAGATGTATATTGTTATTCGGGAGGAACTGAAGCAACGGCCTTATTTCCAAAAGTAGTTGACGTTTTAAGTACAATAGGTTTTGAAATAACCAATCTTATAGAAGGAACTAACCCTGTATATAGCATCAAATTTGGAGATGATTTACATCCTATAATTGGTTTTTCAAAAACATACGACAACGCTTTTAATCCAAAGTCGAACTTTGCAGCGATTATGACCTGTGGTCATGCAGATGAAAACTGTCCCTTTATTCCTGGAGCCGAGAAAAGAATTCCACTTACTTTCGAAGACCCTAAGGTATTTGATGATACCCCTTTACAGACCGGAAAATATATGGAACGGAGCCTGCAGATTGCTACTGAATTAAGTTACGTATTTTCTAAAATTCAATAATTGAAAGAGTACACGGAATTGCTTGGTGAGTTTCTGGGGACGTTTATACTTGTTTTTTTTGGCTGTGGTTCTGTCGCTGTTGCTGTTTTGTTTAATGCTTTTTCTAGTCTTTTGGAAGTTGCTTTGATATGGGGTTTTGGTGTTGCTATTGCTATTTATGCTACTAGAAATATATGTCCTGCACACTTGAACCCTGCAGTGAGTCTTGCCATGTGTATTATAAAGAAGTTAGTTTGGAAAAAACTGCCATTTTATATGGTGTCACAGTTTTTTGGAGCAGCGTTGGCAGCGTTAGTCCTGTATTTGGTATTTAATGACGCAATACATATTTATGAAACTTCGAATGCTATTGTTCGAGGGTCGGATGCATCCATAAAATCGGCCATGATGTTTGGAGAGTATTTTCCCAATCCTAGTATTGAGAATTTCATGGGAGTATCTGCAGCTTTAGCTTGTTTTATGGAAGGTTTGGGGACGTTTCTACTTGTATTTGTAATCTTACGTGTTACGGAGAAACCGGAGCAGATAAATAATGCAACACCTCTAGTTATTGGTTTAACCGTTACTCTGATTATTTGTATTGTAGCACCATTTACCCAAGCGGGTCTTAATCCTGCCCGTGATTTTGGACCAAGGATAGTAGCTTATTTTGCTGGATGGGGAAATGCTGCTTTTCCTAAAGTAGCCTACAGTTTTCTAACCGTGTATATTTTATCGCCATTCCTAGGAGGAATAGTTGCTGCATTTGGCCATAAATCCATAAAAGGGGGTAATTAAAAATCCAGCTTTTTCTTTCGAAGTTCAAAGTTTTGTCCCAAATAGACTTTACGTACCATTTCATCTGCAGCAAGATCTTCTGGAATGCCGGACTTTAAGATTCCGCCTTCAAACATTAAATAAGAACGCTCGGTAATTGCTAAGGTTTCCTGAACGTTGTGATCCGTAATCAGGATGCCAATATTCTTGTCTTTTAGTTGCGCAACAATACGTTGTATGTCTTCCACGGCAACAGGATCGACTCCTGCAAATGGTTCGTCTAGTAGAATAAATTTCGGGTCGGTTGCTAAAGCACGCGCTATTTCAGTACGTCGTCGTTCCCCTCCAGATAATAAATCGCCACGACTCTTTCTGATGTGGCCAAGACCGAATTCCTCTATCAGGGATTCCATCTTCATATGCTGTTCTTTCTTACTTAGCTTGGTTAATTGAAGTACACTAAGAATATTTTTTTCGATACTCAATTTTCTAAAGACCGATGCTTCCTGAGCCAAATAGCCAATACCGTTTTGGGCTCTTTTGTACATTGGAAATTTAGTAATCTCCATGTCGTCTAAATAGATAGCTCCTCCATTAGGTTTAATGAGACCAACAATCATATAGAATGATGTCGTTTTGCCTGCTCCGTTTGGCCCTAGCAGTCCTACGATTTCGCCTTGGTTTACTTCCAAAGATATACCTTTAACCACTCTTCGGCCTCGGTAAGATTTCATTATATTCTCGGCTCTAAGCTTCATCTTTTCAAATCTAATCCTTATTCGTCTGTGCTAAAAGGTTTTATCGTTTATTTAACCTTCCTGGTTTTCCAGTTCTTCCCAATACTCATAAGCACGTCTAAGATGAGGAATTACTATGGTGCCGCCCACTAGGGTTGCAATACCTAAGGTCTCCATAATCTCTTCCTTAGTAACTCCCTCTTTATGGGAACTTTCTAAATGGTATTTTACACAATCATCGCATCTGAGAACGGTAGAGGCGACCAAACCTAAAAGCTCTTTGGTTTTTACATCTAGGGCACCTGCAGCAAATGCATTGGTGTCCAAGTTAAATATGCGTTTTATTACCTTGTTGTTATCCGCTAAGAGCTTATCGTTCATCTTAGCCCGATAGGCATTAAATTCATCAATTTGGTTTGACATCTTTTTTTGCTTTTTCTGCTTTCGCTTTTTCAGCTTTAACCTTTTCTGCTGCTTTTCGTTCCCTTTTTGCTTCGTTTTTCAATACTCTTTTAGAAATACCAATACTTACTTGGTATAAAATCAAAACAGGAAAAGCAACGATAATCTGGCTGGTAACATCTGGCGGTGTTATTACGGCCGATAGAATCAAAACGATTACCAAAGCTATCTTTCGATACTTTTTCATTATTTCCGGTGTTACTAAACCAACTTTGGTTAGGAAATAGATGATAATAGGTAGTTCGAACAAAATACCACAGGCAATTACAGATGTCCTAATTGTAGAAATATAAGAAGCTAAATCAAATTCGTTGGTTACTTCTGAACTAACCTGATAGGTTCCTAAAAAGTTAATGGATAATGGCGCTACAACGTAGTATCCAAAAAGTACACCTAAGAAAAATAGGAAGGAAGCTACAAGAATAAAACCTCTTGAGTTGTTACGTTCCTTCTCATAAAGTCCTGGACTAATGAATTTCCAAACTTCATATAACACATATGGAAATCCGACGATGAAACCAGCCCAAATAGAAGTCCAAATATGGGCTGAAAACTGGCCGGACATTAGTCTGCTTTGTATGGTAAAGGGTAGCTTATCGGCACAAAAAGCTGACTCAAAACCCAAAAAGGTAGCGATTTCACAAAAAAGCCGATAGGTTGGAAAATCCATCTTTTTAGGCCCAAAGATGACAGTGTCAAAAATAAAACCTCTCATTAAGAAAGCAACGCAGCCAATAATTACTATGGCTAAGGTAGATCGTATTAAGTGCCACCTCAGCTCTTCTAGATGATCCAAAAAGGACATCTCGTTAGGTGGCGTTGTAGTTTTGTCGCCCATTATAAAATACCTTCGTTTATAAGATTATGTAAATGTATAACACCTTTATATATGCCATTTTTAGTAGCCAATAATTGCGAGATTCCTTTTTTTTGCATGACTTCTAATGCTTTTATGGCAAGTGTATCTGTGGGTACAGTTTTAGGGTTGGAGCTCATAATGTCCGCCGCCGTTAACCCTTTAATATTATCATGCTTGTTTAGCATCCTTCTAATATCACCGTCTGTTACAATACCAACGATTTTTTCTTTATCCAAAACTGCGGTAACCCCTAACATCTTTTTGGAAATTTCTACGATTACCTGTTTTACCTCGGTATCCAATTGCACTTGAGGTACTTGATTGTTTTTGATGATATCTGCTACTCTTAAATAAAGTCTTTTGCCCAAAGCTCCTCCAGGGTGGTATTTTGCAAAATCTGCACTACTAAAACCTTTCAGTTCCAATAATACGATTGCTATAGCATCTCCCATCACCAATTGTGCGGTTGTACTTGTGGTAGGTGCCAGTCCGTTAGGACAAGCTTCTTCCTTTACGAAGGTATTCAAAAGGAAATCTGCCTGTTTGGCCAAAAAAGAATCAGGATTTCCCGTCATTGCAATTAATTTATTATTGCCTCTTTTCAATAGCGGAACTAACATTTTAATCTCTGGGGTACTGCCACTTTTAGAGATACAGATTACAACATCGTTATCCTGTACGGTGCCCAAATCACCATGTATTGCATCGGCGGCGTGCATAAAAATAGAAGGTGTTCCAGTAGAGTTTAAGGTCGCAACTATTTTTGATGCGATGATGGCACTCTTGCCAATACCAGAAATTACAACACGACCTTTAGAGGCAATTATACAATTGATTGCATTAGCAAAATCCTCGTCAACTAAAGTCAAAAGATGCGTAATAGCATCTCGCTCTTTTTCAATAGTCTTTTTTGCCAAACCAATAATAGTACTCGCAGATGTCAAGGTATTATTCAATTTTATGGATTGTATTCCTAAAAGATTGTCTTATCTTTAAGATTACAAAATTACATAAACTTAATGTTATAGGATATGTATCCCTTAATAATTTGGTTTGCTATTTTATTTTAACTAGCAAGTAATTTACTTGTATAATTTCTTTTCGCAAAATTGAAAAACGTGATAGACGAGAAAGCTTGGAGTGGGGTTGATTTACATGCCTCTTTGAAAAAATATTTTGGTTTTTCCCAGTTCAAGGGACTTCAGGAGGAGGTTATTAAACAAATTGTACAAAATAAGAACTGTTTTGTAATTATGCCCACAGGAGGTGGTAAATCGCTTTGCTATCAACTACCGGCATTGATGAAGCCTGGAACGGCTATCGTGGTTTCTCCTTTGATAGCCCTTATGAAAAATCAGGTCGATGCCATTAGAGGTGTTTCTTCTGAGCATGGTATTGCCCATGTATTGAATTCTTCTTTAAACAAGACAGAAATAAAACAGGTAAAGCAAGATATAACCGATGGGATAACCAAGCTTTTGTATGTTGCCCCAGAATCTTTGACCAAAGAGGAAAATGTGGAGTTTTTGCGTTCCGTAGAGGTGTCTTTTGTAGCGGTAGATGAAGCGCATTGTATCTCCGAATGGGGACACGACTTTAGACCAGAATATAGAAATCTGAGGTCCATTGTGGCGCGCCTTGGAGATAATATACCCATTATAGGGCTAACGGCCACCGCAACACCTAAAGTACAGGAGGACATTGTTAAAAACTTAGGCATTAACGACGCCGTACTTTTTAAAGCTTCGTTTAATAGACCCAACCTGTATTATGAGGTACGTACAAAGACAGAGAATGTAGAAGCAGATATTATCCGGTTTGTAAAGCAGAATACTGGAAAGTCAGGTATCATTTATTGTTTGAGCAGGAAAAAAGTACAGGAACTAGCACAAGTTCTTCAAGTTAATGGCATAAGTGCAGTGCCCTACCATGCTGGTTTTGATGCGAAGACGAGATCCAAGTATCAGGATATGTTCTTAATGGAAGATGTTGACGTCGTTGTGGCTACAATTGCTTTTGGGATGGGCATTGATAAACCAGATGTACGTTTTGTAATACACCATGACATACCTAAAAGCATAGAAAGCTATTACCAAGAAACAGGAAGGGCCGGAAGAGATGGCGGAGAAGGTCATTGCTTGGCTTTTTATTCGTATAAGGATATAGAAAAACTTGAAAAATTTATGTCTGGTAAACCTGTAGCCGAGCAGGAAATAGGAAATGCGCTGTTGCAAGAAGTTGTAGCCTACGCTGAAACTTCTATGTCTCGCCGTAAATTTATGTTACACTACTTTGGTGAAGAATTTGACGAAGTAGATGGCGCCGGCGCCAATATGGACGACAATACACGTAATCCAAAACAAAAGGAAGAAGCCCAAGAAGATGTTTTAAAGTTGCTAAAGGTAGTTCAAGGTACCAGTGAAAAATTTAAATCTAAAGAAATTGTATGTGCGCTTCGTGGTACGAGTAATGCCATAATATCATCACATAAAACTAATGAAAAGGAGTTTTTCGGTATAGGAGCAGATAAAGATAAAAGCCATTGGATGGCTTTGGTACGCCAAGTTTTGGTTGCTGGACTTCTAAAGAAAGAAATAGAGCAATATGGGGTAATTCACTTTACTGAAAAAGGGAAGGAATTCTTAAAAAACCCAAAGTCTTTCATGATGACCAAAGATCACGTTTACAACGCAGAAAACGATAATGCGATTGTAGGCGCTGCCAAAACTGGTGGTGTTGCTGATGCTAGGCTTTTGAAGCAATTAAAGGATTTGAGAAAGGCACAGGCCAAGAAGTTGGGAGTGCCTCCTTTTGTGGTTTTTCAAGATCCGTCGTTAGAGGATATGGCTTTGAAATACCCGATTACGATAGATGAATTGCTTAATGTGCATGGAGTGGGAGAGGGGAAAGCAAAGAAGTATGGCAAGCCTTTTCTACAATTTATATCCGATTATGTTTCAGAAAACGAAATCATTAGACCAGATGATTTAGTAGTTAAAAGTACTGGGGCAAATTCTGGCCTTAAATTATATATCATACAAAATGTAGATCGTAAACTTCCATTAAGTGATATTGCCTCAGCAAAAGGTATTGAAATTGATGCGCTCTTAAAGGAAATGGAGCAAATTGTATTTAGTGGAACCAAGCTTAATTTGGCCTATTGGATTGATGAAGTTTTGGATGAAGACCAACAAGAAGAAATTCATGACTACTTTTTAGAAGCAGAGACGGATGATTTGGAAGCCGCAATGAGCGAATTTGATGGTGAGTATGAAGATGAAGAACTACGCTTATACCGACTCAAATTTATTAGTGAAGTGGCCAATTAGGAATACGTGCATTATGGATACATAACCGTTTCTAAATGCATTAAAAAGAATGAATCGTAGTTTCTTGATAGTGATATTAAAGATATAGATTTCACATCCAAGGGCGATTCAGATTTATTTTATCTTTCCTTAAGAGAATCCGATACAACAAACGAATTTCGTAATTCCTTAGCTATACCTTCCTCAATTCTCAACATAGGATTTTCGGATTTCAGGTCTTTTAGACCATCGGCGGAAATTTGGGTATTCCATAGATAAACTTCCCTTAGGGCTTTCATTTTATTAAAAACAGCAATGCTACCATCGCTGATTGATGTGCTGTGTATCTTCAATGTTTTTAACTTTGTCAATTGGTTTAAGGTTTCCATTTCTATATCGGTGATGGGCGTTTGATCTAGTTCCAGCCACTCTAGATTTGTGCAAGAGCCTATAAAGTCCATTTCGTCCTGGCCAATGGGGAGTCCGCTTACATCCAACTGAACAATATTTTGTCCAATAAACTTTAAGTTCGTTACCTGCGCCGCAGTATATACGGGCGCTCTATAGATGTTTACGCTCAGGGCATCGGCATCGCCTGCAATACGCTTTATTGTTACGTAATCCGTATTGAGGCGTTGCAAGCTACTATCTGCCACCTTCGGTACTGTGGTCCACTTTTCCTTTGCATCGGGTTGCATCAAGCCTTCTACCAGTCTCTTTAGGGGTTCCGATGATTGTAAATGTGCCAAGCGAAGGGTATCCGAGGCGCCGAAAGAGATCCAACGTTCAAGGATTAGAATTTCTTGCTCGTTCAAAGGTTGTTTACCATCGGGTGGCATGTGCTCTTCATCTTCCATTGGAAGGTGTACGCGCCTTAATAGCTCACTTTCTTCGGCATTTCCAGGAAGTATTGTATTTCCTACCTCGCCACCGGCCAGGAGGTCATCAAGCGAAGTCATTAACAAACCTCCTTTTATTTTATTCGGATTATGGCAGGATACACATTTTTTCTCTAGAATACGGCCTACCACATCGTTATACACTAAAGGATTTTCAGGGATTTTGTCCGCCCTCTTCTCTGTAGGAAGTGCCAAAAAATCCTCGCCATGGGTTACCATTCCGCCATAGTGTCCTGTAGCGAAAATTAGGCCTACCAATACTACCTGTATAATTTTAGTAAAAATTAGGTTATCGAAGGTACTTTGCGTCAAGCCTAACCAAACGGCTGCCAAAAGTGCTAATCCGCCCCCCATCCATTGGTGCCAAAACAGGAGGTCTCCTTTTGGTACTATTTCCTTCCCCAAGAAAAATCCTGAAATTGCAGTCACCAAGGATAATACTACGGCGCTGGTCAATAGTTGTTTTGGTACTTTTTTACCTGTTAATCCTAAAAAGGCACAGAGTAACAGCAAAACAATAGGGAAATGCAACACCAAAGGATGCCAACGCCCCAACCAAGTTACGAGTCGCGGGAGTTCAATATAGGACTCGAATAGTAAACAGAAGAGGAGAAACAGGGACAGTCCAAATACGACATAGTCGACCCATCTATTTTGAGAAACTTTTGTCATATTTACGCTAAAAGATCATTGATTACATTGCCTGCTACATCGGTCAAGCGAAAACGACGACCTTGATATTTATACGTAAGTTTTTCGTGATCAAGACCCATCTGGTGCATTAGCGTGGCATGAAAATCGTTAATATGCACAGGGTTTTCTACTACATTATATCCAAATTCATCTGTTTGGCCATAATTGAGGCCCGGTTTGATGCCTCCTCCTGCCATCCAAATACTAAATGCTTTTGGGTGGTGGTCTCGACCATAATTTTCAGGATCGAATTTTCCTTGCGCGTAATTACCTCTTCCGAATTCTCCTCCCCAGACCACTAAAGTGTCCTCAAGCATTCCCCGTTGTTTCAAGTCAAGCACCAAGGCGGCAGAGGCCTGATCTACATCTTTGGCCTGGCCAGCCATTTCATTATGTAGGTTGCCATGTTGGTCCCAGCCTTGATGGTATAATTGTATAAAGCGCACTCCGTTTTCGGCAAGCCTGCGCGCCTGAAGGGCATTGGCTGCGTATGTTCCAGGTACTTGGCAGTCTTCGCCATAGAGTTCGATGATTGATTGTGGTTCTTTAGAAATGTCCATCACATCGGGTACCGACATTTGCATACGGTAAGCCATTTCATATTGCGCGATACGCGATTCAATCTCGTCATCTCCCGTTTCTACATGGTGCATCTTGTTTAAGGAGGAAACATGGTCCAATAAATGTCTTTTGTCCGATCTTGAAATTCCGTCTGGATCGTTTAGGTATAGCACTGGGTCTTTTCCTGAGCGTAACAAAACCCCTTGGTGCTTAGAATCCAAAAATCCACTTGACCATAGCTTGGAGTATAATCCTTGACTATTGCCTTTGCCTCGTGAGGTCAAAACCACAAAGGACGGAAGGTTTTTGTTTTCACTACCCAACCCGTAGCTGAGCCATGAACCCATACTGGGGCGCCCTGCGATTTGGCTACCAGTTTGAAAAAAAGTAATCGCAGGATCATGGTTTATCGCTTCTGTATGCATGCTACGCACTACGGTAATATCATCTGCGATTTTGGCGATGTGCGGAAAGAAGTCACTGATCCAAGTCTGACTTTCCCCATGTTTTTTAAATCCGATTTTAGGCGGCATTAACGGAAACTTATCTTGATTGGCCGTCATGCCTGTTAGTCGTTGTCCGTTACGAATTGACTCGGGCAAATCTTCGCCCATGCGTTTTCTCAAAATAGGTTTGTAATCGAAGGTTTCGAGTTGCGAGGGTGCGCCGGCCTGAAATAAATAAATGATACGTTTTGCCTTGGGTGCGAAATGTGCAACGCCTAAATCTTCTTTCGGTGCTAAGCTTGGCCCCGAACCCTTGAATAAATCGGGTATCAGTAAGGACCCCAGGGCCAATGAACCAATACCTACACTTAATTGAGAAAAGAAGTGTCTTCTGTTGGACTTTAAGGGGTTTTCAGTTGGGTCTTTATTTTCTTTCATATTGTAAATTCTTATAAAGCTATCGAGCTATTTAAATACTGTATGTTATACAATTTCTGCCTATGATCTGGTATACTTTGGAATTTTTGAATTTCTGAAGTATGCCTTTTTTCTAATGCTAAAGCTACATACCCTAGGGTTGCGCTCAGGATAATAAGGGGACGAATTTATTTAACAACAATAGTATTCCCCTTTAGTTTTTTTCTAGTTGTTTTTCTCTATTCTGATTTCTATTCCTTGGTAATTGTTTCATCCAAATTGTAGATTACTTGCGTTGTTAACATAAGAGCTGCGGTCATGGCCGGATCAACGTTAAGTTGTTCATACTCGCCTAGGGCTGTCAATTTCTTAGCGTCTTCCAATTCGTTCTTATACAACTTAACCGCATCATAGTAATAGTCGTTTAAGATTAATAGCTCTTCTTTTTTGGGTGAACGTATTAAAATCCGTTGAAAAAGATATGCTACTATATTGGGGTCGTTATCCCCTTTTTCTTGAAGTGTTCGCTGTGCTAATACACGAGCAGCTTCCAAAACCTGTATGTCGTTTTGTAGGGCCAATGCCTGCAAAGGTGTATTGGTCTTTTGCCTGCGCACTTCACAAAAATCTCGGGTAGGCGCATCAAAAATGGTCATTGAAGGTGGTGGTAGTGTACGTTTCCAAAAGGTGTATAGGGAACGCCGGTATAGGTTTTCGCCACCATCTTGAATATATTTTGTTAAAACACCCCTGTTTTCCCCAGCATTGGTTTCTTCCCATAGGCCTGGCGGTTGATAGGGTTTTACACTTGGGCCGCCTAGTTCCGTATTCAAAAGTCCGCTGGTGGCAAGAATATAATCCCTAATCATTTCGCCGCTCATTCTAAAACGTGGGGCGCGCGCCAAAAATCTATTTTCCGGATCGGCTTTTTTAAGATCGGGTCGCATTTGTGATTTTTGCTGGTATGTGGCTGAAAGCATTATTTTTCTCAGCAAGTGGTGAATATCCCAATCGTGTTCCATAAAATCTGCCGCAAGCCAATCTAGCAATTGTGGATGTGAGGGTAGACTTCCTTGCACGCCAAAATCTTCTGCAGTCTCTACCAATCCCCTACCAAATAACATTCCCCAAATACGGTTGACAAACACCCTTGCGGTCAGGGGATTATCTTTACTTACTACCCATTTGGCTAAACCCAAGCGGTTTTTTTCAAAGTCTTCTGAAAAAGGATAAATGATATCTGGGGTTCTGGGCGCTACGGAATCGGTAGGCTGGTCATATTCCCCGCGATTCCTTATAAACGTTGTTTTGGGTGCTGAATCGTTCATAACCATCACGTTTATTTCTTCACCTTTTTTTAAATTCACAAAATCGAGTACGCCATCAGTTTCTTCGGAGGTTAGGGTCAAAAACGGTGGATCGGCAAAGAACTTTTGGTTTTTGGCCTGTACGGCATCCATTTGTAAGCCTTTTTCATTAACCTGATTAAAAAATGCAAAGAACTCAAAGTAATTGGCTTGTGAAATGGCATCATATTTATGGTCGTGACAACGCGCACATTCTAAGGTTAATCCTAAGATTCCTTTTCCAAGGGTATTTGTTCTATCCAGGACATAATTGGTGCGATACTCTTCTTGAATTACACCGCCTTCTTGCGTTATGGGGTGGTTTCGATTAAAGCCTGTTGCTAAAACCTGTTCTTTGGTAGCATTAGGCAGCAAGTCACCTGCTAATTGCCAAGTCAAAAACTCGTCGTAAGGCAAATTTTTGTTAAAAGCATGGATTACCCAATCGCGCCAAGGCCACATGGTTCGGTAACTATCGTCTTGGTATCCATGTGAATCAGCATAGCGAGCGAGATCAAGCCATGATTGTGTCATACGTTCTCCGTAGGCGGGAGAAGATAAAAATCGGTCAATCGCTTTTGGGATAATTTCTTCAGAGGAAAGATTTAATAGAGCCTTAATGTCTTCAGTGTTAGGAGGAAGTCCAGTTAAGTCAAGACTTATTCTTCTGACTAAAGTTTCCTTGGTTGCTTTTTCAGAAGGTTGGATGTTCTTATCTTCTAGCTTTTTTAAAATAAACCCATCAATTTCGTTTTGTGTCCAGTTGCTCGCTATCAGGTCTGAAGTTTGTAGTTTAGGGATTTCTTTTTTCGTTGGGGAAATATAGGCCCAGTGCTTTTGGAATTTGGCACCCTGTTCAATCCACTTCTTAATCAATCGCTTTTCATAAGAATTTAGGCTGAGTTTTGAATCGGCCGGAGGCATGATTTCTTTAGGGTCATCCGTAATCATATGCCAGTAAGCTTTACTTTTCTTCGAATTACCAGCCAAAAAGGCATATTCACCTGGACTTTCCTTTAGCTCCTTAAAAGCGGTTTCTTCCAGGTCCAGTCGCAGTCCGGCTTTTCTCTTATTGGCGTCCGGTCCGTGACATGTATAGCAATTATCGGAAAGTATGGGTTTAATATGGAAATTATAATCTACCGTTTCTGGAAGCTCTAAACTGGCATAGGTGTCATCTGAATGTTTAAAAAAATCCGAGGTAAACACATAGACTATGGATATAAGAAAACCAAGAATAGCAACTAGAGCAATTTTTTGTTTCATATGTTTCATTTGGTAATGCAAAAAACCTATTCGTGTCAAATGTTTTGCTTGCCTTAGGCTTTAAAATAGCATCTTAAATATTTACAGGGTTCTCCTTTCTAAAGATATGTAATTTAATAAAATAGCACAAAGACTAATTTACTTTGTCATTTTTAGTGAAATTTACTTTAAACTTGTGATAATTAAAAAACTTTTGACTAATGTGTAAAAGAGTTGGTTTTTTAACCAGCTTAAATATTGAAGCTGATAATTTTATAAAAAATCAAGAATCCGATGTAGACCGGAGGGATTAAAAATAAAGCATATGCTTATTTAAGTTGATAAGTGAAGAAGCCAACTAAAACTATTTCACCCACGGTCCTTCAAGTGCTATTGACATGGTAGTTGTGTTCAAGGTAGCTTTTGCTCCAATGGGAAATGTAAGGTTTTGGTCTATGTGCCCAAAACTCATCCCGTATATTGCAGGAATTCCTAAGGGTTTTATTCTATCCATAAGTACTTCTTTAAGTGTAAATGAATTGGGTTTGCTTGGACGGTCGCACCCAGCGCATACACCAAAAACAATCCCAGAAGCCTTTTTGAAAGTTTTCCCTGCAATAAGTTGTGTGAGCATACGATCTATTCTATACGGTGCTTCTTCAATATCTTCTATACAGATAATTTTACCCGTAAAATCAATTTCATGAGGTGTGCCGATTAAGGCATTAATTAATGTTAGGCTTCCGCCACATAAATGTCCATTAGCTATCCCTTCATGAATAGAATACCTTTCGTATTCCGGATTGGTTTTTAGGGTTTCCTCTAAAATAGCATTAGTTAAGCTATGCGTAGGTGTTGTATTTTCCAAAATGTTCTTGAATGCTTTTTTACTGAAGGTTTCTTCTATAGCACTGCCTACAGGACCATGGAAACAGATTAGGCCGGTTTCTATGTGTATTCCATTTAATAATGCGGTTACATCGCTAAAACCTATTAAGGCTTTGGGGTTCCTTTTTATAGTGTCATAATCTATCAAATGCATTATTCGTGTACAGCCATAGCCACCACGAATACAAAGAATACCGTCTATTTTTTTGTTGGCAAACATTTCGTTGATGTCTGCCGCCCGCTCTTCATCAGTGTTGCTAAAGTAGCCATGGGGTTTAGAAACCCTTTTGGTATGATAGGTTTTGTATCCCATCTGTTTTAAGGTCTTTTTAGTCTGTTTCAAAGTTGTGGTTGTGAAACTATAACCAGGGGCAATTAGACCAATGGTAGCTCCTTTTTTTAAGGCTTTAGGGAGCAAGGGTTCTACTATTTTATTTAGCGACTCTTGAGACCCATAGCTAGAAGTGGGTAGAAATGTAGTAAATGAAATGCCTAATAGTCCGTTAAAAAAGTTACGTCTTGTCTGATTCATAGCCTTTAATTAATGATAATTCTAAGATAGGAAAAAATTAAAATTAAAAATGTTTAACATTTTTTAAAAAAAATTAAACAAATATTATGATACTCGCTGCTGATTTACATTTACTTTTATGAAAAATTAAAATAGAATATTATGAAAACGATTAAAATTATGTTTGTATCCGCAGCCTTATTCGCTGGGACGTTAGTGCAAGCGCAGAACATTGTAGGTGTTGCAGCTGCTAATGAAAATTTTACCACATTAGTTGCTGCTGTAAAGGCTGCAGATTTGGTAGAAACATTAAGTAGTGAGGGACCTTTTACTGTTTTTGCTCCGGTAAACGATGCGTTTGCTGCCTTACCAGATGGTACGGTTGCTGGCTTGCTAAAACCAGAAAGTAAAGCTGCATTAACAGGGATTCTTACTTACCATGTTGTATCAGGGAAATTTGAGGCAGCAGCTGTTATTGATGCTATTAAGGCTAACGATGGTGCTTTTGAAGTAACCACCGTGCAGGGAGGTACGCTTGTTTTGTCTTTGGCTGATGGTAATGTAATGGTAGCCGACGAAAACGGAAACATGGCTACGGTAGTCATAGCAGATGTAGCCGCGACTAATGGTGTTGTACATGCTATCGATACGGTAGTAATGCCAAAATAAATTAGAACTTTACTTAAACCTAAAATTCCCTGTTTTCAATTGAAAACAGGGAATTTTAGGTTTAAGTAATAAGCGTACACTACGGAATGCTTGTACCGCTGTCCGCCGAGTTGTTTTTCTTCAATTGTCGTTGTATTTTTTTAATAGCGGACTCTATGGATTTCTCCGGTTCAATAATATTATATTCTCCCCAAAAATCAGGATCTGCAAAACCAATGGCCTCATCACTTAATATTATGGAAGATTTAATTCGTTCCTTAGCCGTTAAATGAGCGTTGGTCAAGTTTTTTTCCCAATCAGTTACTGCCATTTCACAGCTCATGGAATACACCGAATTAAATAGTTTTTTGTCCCAGTCGATTTTAAATTCTAGTAGTACGTTGCTGTAACCGTAGTACCATTTACCATCTTTTTCCCTATAATCTACGCGATAGGCTACCTCAGTAGGCCAAACATTAGCATTTCTGGGCTTTTTCCTAACAAACATTTGGGCTGCCATTTGTTTGTTGGTAATGTTTAAGGAGTAAATAGCACTCGTAAGAATTTTATTTTCGGCATCTATGTATAATTTACCTGCGTAAAATGGGTCCATTACTTCAGCTTTTTGTTGAAAATTTATAACATAAATAAGTTTCTCATTTACCCTAGTAGAACTATCAAAGCTAAAGTCGTAGTAGTTAATAGTCTCATCAGTAAATATATAGTCTGGATATTTTACCATATCCACGAATAGTGTATTGAAAGGTCCACCTTGCAATTTAAGTGCCAGTGTATCCAATTTGTTGTAATCGGTGCTCTTTCGTGCTTTGTAAAGTTTAAGTTCGTCACGTTTAAAGGAAGAATAGGGGGCTTTGTAAATATTTACCACGGCCTCGGACAGACTAACATTTTTATTCCGCTTCTTTATAGTTTCCCTGTAAAACGCAGTCATTACGGTGGGGTCGTTCATATAGTTTTCACCCTTTTTTCTTAGTGTTTCCCTAACCAAGGCCTCTGCATCTTTTGGGATACTCAACTGGACTTCTGTAAGTTCCATAGCAGATTCCGTCATCAATACTTGATTGTCCTTAGTTTTAAATTTACTCAACGGTAGGCTTAGGGTCTTGTAGCCTAAAAATGAAACAGTGATATTTTTATCGAGGCTGTTCTTAGGTACCTTTATTAAAAATTCTCCATCCGTATTGGTCACTGTACTTACGTTAGTTCCTTCTAGGCTTAGTGACGCAAAGACTAAGGGTTTTTTTGAGTTAGTATCCAGTATTTCTCCTGAGTAGGCTTTAAAATTAGTCTCTTGACCAATTAAATGAGTACTCACCATCAACAACACTGATAAAAGTATCGGAAAGATGAAGGTTTTTTTCGGGAATTGTTTTCTATTATTTTTCATTTCGATTATTGCAAGATTTTAGAATCTAAGATAATGATTTATAGCTATATAGAGTAATTGTAAATCATAAATTATATCTTTTTCTTGTTAATTATTTTCTTAATGAACTACCCAATTTTAATGATTTAAATTACTTGGTAAATTTTCTAAATTGCCTCTCACTATTGTATTCAATTTACTGAATTATAGCAACCTAAGTTGGATATTCTGCGCTTGGTTCCTAAGCTCGACTGTATAATTGATGCGTAAGATTACTTTTTTAAAAATTAACTGTCAGGTAAATAAAAGGATAGAAACTATGCCGTTGCTCGAGTATATGTGTTTTCTTTAGCTTCCTTTCTAAGCTGCTCTGAAGTGCTAGCGGTAATTATTAGAATTTTTTGGGTTATGCCTTCTAATGCTCTTTGTATTCCATATCAATCTTCCGTTAATAGTTTTTAGGCTGTAGGTTGTGAATACCTATTGTTTAAAAATAGTATCGGTAAAATAGTGCTTTGATGTAAGATGATAGTTTTGTCCTAAGCGTGGTTCAAAGTTTAGGACGATGTAAAACCTTGGACTTACCTTTCTGATTCATTGGTTTTTGAGGAATCACCTACCAATCTGTTAATTTGCTGAAGTTCTTCCGTTGTTAGGTCTCTCCATTTGCCTGAGGGAAGATCTAAATTAACGTTCATGATTCTAATGCGCTTCAACTTTTTTACTCTGTAGTCCAAGTGCTCACACATACGTCTTATTTGACGGTTGAGTCCCTGTGTTAAAATAATACGGAACTGGTAGGTACTCACTTGGCTTACCTCACAGTTTCTGGTTATGGTGTCCAATATGGGTACCCCATTTCTCATTTTATTTAAAAAGTCGGGTCTTATTTGTTTGTCTACCGTTACCAGGTACTCTTTTTCATGATTGTTTCGTGCTCTTAGGATTTTATTGACGATATCCCCATCGTTGGTCAAAAATATTAGGCCTTCACTAGGCTTGTCCAATCTTCCTATAGGGAAAATCCGTTTAGGATAATTTATAAAATCAATAATATTATCCTTTTCTACCCTACTATCTGTGGTGCACACAATGCCAACCGGTTTATTAAAAGCAAGATAAACAGGTTTTTCCTTTGGCACAGTAACGACTTCTCCATCTACTTTTACTACATCACCGTCTAACACTTTTGTTCCCATTTCAGGAACCTTACCATTTATGGTAACCCTACCTTGATCTATAAGTTTGTCTGCAGCTCTTCTAGAGCAATAGCCTACTTCACTCAAGTATTTATTTATCCTAGTTTGTTTTACTGTATCTGCCATAGCTTTATTACGGATGCCCGATATTACTTGTTACGCTCTATTTCTAATGCATGTATTTCCCTACCTAGAGATGCTAAAAACGGAATGCCAATGGCGTCGTACTCATAAACATTATCATTAAAGACCCCATCTTTGTTTACCAAAATTGTTGCTGTCAACAAAAAATCTACATTATTTTTACTATCAACAATATATGCACAATCTGTTAAGGTGCCATAGGCAAAACCTACCTTATTGTATATTTTTATGTGGTCTGGAATGGTTTTCTTAGTATCTCCATACAAGAAGAATTTACAATAGCCATCATAATACTCGGTAGCATCATATCCTACATTTCTAGGAAGTGTGTGCATGGACTCCACTAAAAAGGTGTGCTGTTCTTCCGAAAGGTCAAAGCGTTCCTTCGTGTCAAACTCGTTTGGAAAGATGACTCTTTTCAAAACCTCGTGCTGACTAGTAATCGGATAATAATTCTTTAGGCTAAAATCGAAAGGTTCATTTACAAGCGCGTCATCTTCGTAATACCCAATTCCTTTTTTAATTCGCTCTAACTGCAATGGTTTCGGAGCCGTATTTATACTGGGTGCTGAAATGCCTGTTGTACTATCATTTAGATAAAGGATTAATGGTTTGGTTTTTAAATCACCTGAATGATAGCCTAATCTGTGAGAAATGCGAACAGGTCCTATTCCTTTGCCTGTCAAACTCTTGTTAATAGCATCTTGTCCCAATAGCTCTAGCATACGGTTATTGGCTAGGTTGTCACTTACCGCGAATACTTGCGAAATATCTTGCGCAATAGTAGATTCTATTGAATCTCCCTCTATGTAATATTTTGTATTTTTGTTGACGCTATCAGTCTGGTTCAAACGTTCGAGCGCTAGCACTGCAATTGGAAACTTAACGGTGCTAGCAGGATAAAAATAGTGTTCTTCGTTCACCTGAAAATCATAGTCAGTAAAAATAATGCTATCGTTGCGCCGATTTATTTGTGTGTACCGTATTTGTACCTCGTATTGGTCCAGACTGTCCATGACCTTCCTTATGTTTGGGTTCTCCGACGCCAATGCTTGATCTAAGATAGAATCCTTGTTTTGTTGGGCGCAAGAGCTCAAAACGGAGGATAATAGGATAAGGCATACAATAGGTACTTTCATTTGTTATGTGTATTACTAGGAAACATTGGTTTGTATTATTTCATTATCAGTGCCTAATACTTGGATTTAGTTGGCTATATATACCTCTCCACGATGGGGTTTTAAGGTGTCTCGTACCGTAATCATGTCTTTCTCGTCTACCACCATGTAGGCTAAACTGTGCATTTCGTTTAGTTGCTCGTGCCCAGTGATATCTAAGGGAAGCTTTTCCATCGCAATAAATTCCTTTAAGTGCTTTTCGTGGTGTTCGGCTGTTTTAAAGCCTTCTGGGCCTCTAAAATCCCAAATCAATTTTATTTTTCTATCCAAAATACAATGCTTTGAGTTCAAAATTACGCTTTTCGACTTAAATTTAGGAGATACAATAATATTCTGTGAAATTGGTTACTAAACTATCTTGCTTGTTTTGTAACTGTAGGAGATTTAAAACAATAAAACCCTTTAAACACTTTTCATTGCCCTAAAATTGTGTTAAGTAAAAGGAGCTAGGGTTGCAAGGGATTTTGTAATTGCTATTTTTGTCAAATGTTTTGTTTAAAAACCTTTAGAAAAAGGCATTTCGCCCTTAGTATACCTGCTTTTACCCTGATATGTATTTTTCTGGGTTCTTGTAGTTCTTATTTTAAAAAAAAGGAAGACGTAGCACCTTTGGCTAGGGTAGGTGAAAACTTTTTGTATGGGGAGGATATTGCCGTATACATTACAGACGGTATGTCCGAGTTAGATAGCGCATCTTTCGTAAACAATTATATTAATACATGGGCTTCTAAACAGTTGCTTTTGTCCAAGGCTAAGATAAACTTACAAGAGGATAAATTACGAAAATTTGATGCCTTAGTAGCAGATTACAAAACAGACCTATACACTAGGGCGTACAAGGAAGCATTGGTTTCACAAGGTTCGGATTCTGTAATTTCCAAGGACCAACTGGCTGATTTTTATGCCGAAGAAAAAGAGAATTTCAAATTAAAGGAGCGGATTTTAAGAATTCGTTTTGTTGCCTTGCCAAAGAATTTTTTAAATAAGGAGGAAGTTGGTAAACGTTTAAAAAACTTCGAAAAGGAAGATGTTTCGTATTTGGATTCGATAGGGGTGCAGTTTACGAAATTACATTTTAACGATTCTATTTGGGTGAGAGCATCTAGAGTTGCAGCTGAAATACCGCCCATAGGCTTTGAAAATCAGGATAGGTACTTAAAAAAATCACAATTTTTTGAATTGGAGGATTCAATCGGGGTATATTTGGGAAAGATAGAGGAAGTGAAAGATATAAACGAAATAGCCCCACTGTCTTTTATAGCCCCTACCATAAAACAAGTGTTATTGAATCGCAGAAAAATAAACTACCTGCGTAAACTTGAAATAGAAATTATAGATGAAGCAATTAAGGATAAAGAATTTGAGGTGTATACCAAGGATTAGTAGGTCGATTTGTACAGGTATATTGAGTATATGTTCGGTTATAGTCTTCAGTCAGGAGACCGTTCCGGAAGTGCCGGATAATCAAGTAGAGCCAGAAGAAATTTTAGCTGACGCAGATATTACCAAGAAAAAGGATACGGTTAACAACTTTAAGAGAATAAAGTTGGACGGTATTTCTGCTGTTGTAGGCGATTATGTGATTTTGGATTCTGATGTTGCGAAAACACTAATTGACCTTAAGAGTCAAGGTGCCGCTACAGATGATATAACGCATTGTGGACTTTTAGGCAAGTTGATGGAAGATCGTTTATATGCCCACCAAGCGGTTCAAGATAGTATTTTGGTTTCGGACGATATGGTAAATGCACAAAGTGAAGCGCAATTGCAATCTTTGGTGCAGCAAATAGGATCTATGCCTAAGGTGTTGAAGTATTATAAAAAGCTGGACGAACAGAGTTTTAGGGAAGAGCTGTACAAGATTAACAAGCTGCGTATGTTGTCTGAAAGAATGCAGCAAGAAATAGTTAAGGATATTGAAATTACCCCGGAAGAAGTACGTCAGTTTTTTAGTAACATTCCGGCGGACGAACGCCCAGTTCTAGGAGCTGAGTTGGAGATTGCGCAAATCGTTAAAACCCCAAAGCCATCTGAGGAAGAGAACCAAAAAGTAGTAGATAAGCTTAACCAAATAAAAGCTGATATTGAGGATAATGATGCTAGTTTTAGTGTTAAAGCGATTTTGTATTCCCAGGATCCTGGGTCAAAATCTAAAGGGGGTTTTTATAGTATTACCAAAGAAACAGGCTTCGATAAAACGTTTAAGGATGTAGCCTTTAGCCTTAGAGAAGGAGAAGTTTCAGAACCCTTTAAGACCCCATTCGGTTATCATATTATTTTTATAGAAAAAATACGTGGACAAGAATTGGATTTGCGTCATATCTTAATATCTCCCGAAATTTCAGACGCTGTTGCTGAAGAGGCAAAATCGGAATTGGATAGTATTCGCCAAAAAATTATGAACGAAGAATTTACCTTTGCGGAGGCAGCTTTGAATTTTTCAGATGAAAAGGAAACAAAATTTGACGGAGGTGTACTTCGTAATCCTCAGGATTTTGGATCCCGTTTTGAGCTTACCAAAATGGATCCTTCTTTATATAATCAGGTTCGGAACCTAAAGGATAATGAGATATCCTACCCTACTTTAGAAGAAGATCAACGTGGAGGTCCACCAAAATATAAAATCTTAAAAGTTACCAATAGGTACGACGAGCACAAAGCAGATTTTGCGCAGGACTATATTAAAATTCAGCAATTGGCCCTTACGCAAAAGCAGTTTAATGCAATAAAAGAATGGATGGCAGAACATATAGCAGATACTTATGTGAGTGTAAACGACGCAAATAGGGATTGTGATTTTGCTAATAAATGGGTAAAGGATTAATATATGTCGGACGTTGCTGCTATACAAAACCTAGTAGAAAAACATTTAGCGCTTAAAAAAGAAATAGCCAAGGCTATTGTTGGCCAGGATACCGTAATAGATCAAATTCTATTGTCTATTTATACCGGTGGGCATTCATTGCTGATTGGTGTTCCCGGTTTGGCAAAAACCTTAATGGTAAATACCATTGCACAAGCGCTTGGGTTAGATTTTAAACGCATCCAGTTTACGCCAGATTTGATGCCTAGTGATATTTTAGGGAGCGAAGTCTTAGACCAGAATAGAAATTTCAAATTTATAAAAGGTCCTATTTTTTCTAATATTGTTTTGGCAGACGAAATAAATAGAACACCGCCCAAGACGCAAGCAGCTCTTTTAGAGGCCATGCAGGAGCGAGCGGTGACCATTGCCGGTCATCAACATAAATTGGAATTACCCTATTTTGTTCTCGCAACCCAGAACCCCATAGAACAAGAAGGAACATATCCTTTACCTGAGGCGCAGTTAGATCGTTTTATGTTCGCTATAGAGTTGCAGTATCCCAGTATCGAAGAAGAAATTCAGGTTGTAAAAAATACAACATCAACAAACAAAGTCAATATAAAACCACAGTTTACAGCGAATGAAATATTAGCTGTTCAAGAATTGGTGAGGCGTATTCCCGTTCCGGATAATGTGGTAGAATATGCTGTAAAACTAGTTAACAGTACAAGGCCTAATTTAGGTACAGCATCAGATTTTATAAAACAATATCTTGATTGGGGCGCAGGTCCTAGAGCATCTCAGAATTTAATTTTGGGAGCGAAGGCAAACGCTGCAATTCATGGTAAATATTCACCGGATATAGAAGATGTGCAAGCAGTGGTTAATGGAATCTTAAAACATCGAATTATTAAAAATTACAAGGCAGAGGCAGAGGGGATTTCTGAGGAGGATATTATAGGCCGATTGTTGTAGTTACCTTTTTTGTCAAATTTTTGGGTTCTTCATAAAAAACGATGGTTTTACCTGATGTTTTAGCCTTCTGTTAGCCTAAAAATCTTCCATTTATCTAAAAACATCGAAAGCTGCATTTAAAGTTTTAATTACGGCTCATATTTTCTTAAATTTACTAAATTGATTTAACCTTAAAATAAATACAGGATGGCATTCGATATCGATATGATTAAAGGGGTGTACGCCACTATGGCGGACCGAGTGGATAAGGCCCGGGAAATTGTGGGCAAACCACTTACCCTTTCGGAGAAAATACTATACTCTCATTTGTGGGAAGGTACTCCTACCAAGGCTTTTTCACGAGGTAAAGACTATGTAGATTTTGCTCCCGATCGTATTGCTTTGCAAGATGCTACCGCACAAATGGCGCTCTTGCAGTTTATGCAGGCCGGAAAGAAAAAAGTTGCGGTGCCAACCACAACACATTGCGACCACTTGATACAAGCAAAAAACGGGGCGGCAGCGGATCTAAAATTCGCAAACTCCGCCAGTTCCGAAGTATTTGATTTTTTGGAATCTGTTTCTAACAAATACGGTCTCGGATTTTGGAAGCCCGGAGCGGGAATTATACACCAAGTTGTTTTGGAAAATTACGCCTTTCCAGGTGGTATGATGATTGGCACGGATTCCCATACGGTAAACGCCGGTGGGTTGGGAATGGTAGCCATTGGTGTTGGTGGTGCGGATGCTGTAGATGTGATGGCAGGAATGGCTTGGGAATTAAAATTTCCAAAATTAATAGGGGTAAGGTTGACAGGAACAATTTCTGGTTGGACTGCTCCAAAGGATGTTATTTTAAAAGTAGCTGAGATACTCACTGTTAAAGGTGGTACTGGAGCTATCGTAGAATATTTTGGACCTGGTGCTATTTCATTGTCTTGCACGGGTAAAGGGACTATTTGTAATATGGGTGCCGAGATAGGGGCAACGACCTCTACTTTTGGGTATGACGAGTCTATGGAAAGATACCTACGTGCTACGGATAGAGCTGATGTTGCAGATGCGGCAAATGAAGTAAAGCAGCACCTTACCGCAGATGCAGAGGTATATGCAAACCCAGAAAATTATTTTGATCAAGTTATAGATATTGATCTTTCTAAGTTGGGTCCATTATTGAACGGACCTTTTACTCCGGATTTATCTACTCCGGTAGGTAGTGACATGACCGCAAAGGCGACGAAAAACGAATGGCCTATGCAGGTAGAATGGGGTCTTATTGGTTCGTGTACCAATTCTTCATATGAAGATTTGTCAAGAGCGTCCTCTATCGCGCAACAAGCTTTGGATAAAGGTTTAAAAATGAAATCGGAATTGGGTATCAACCCAGGTTCAGAACAAGTTCGTTTTACTGCCGAAAGAGATGGCATCTTAAAAGTATTTGAAAAATTGGATGCTAAAATCTTTACGAATGCATGTGGTCCTTGTATTGGGCAATGGGCTAGGTATAGCGATCCTAAGAATGCACCTAAAAACAGTATTGTACATTCGTTCAATAGAAATTTTGCCAAGCGTGCAGATGGAAACCCTAATACTCATGCTTTTGTCGCATCCCCAGAAATAACAGCTGCGATTGCTATAGCGGGTCGTTTAGATTTTAATCCGATTACCGATTCGTTGATCAACGAAAATGGTCAAGAAGTACGGTTTGATGAACCAACAGGTTGGGAACTTCCACCAAAAGGTTTTGAAGTAGAGGATGCAGGTTTCCTTGCCCCAGAGGCAGATGGTTCTGGAGTACAGGTAGTGGTTGCTGGAGATTCTGAAAGGCTGCAGTTGTTGGAGCCGTTCTTACCCATACAGAACGAAGAGCTACAGGGTGTAAAGTTGTTGATAAAGGCCTTTGGTAAATGTACTACCGATCATATTTCAATGGCAGGTCCATGGCTACGTTTTAGAGGACATTTAGATAATATTGCGAATAATACGCTCATTGGTGCGGTAAATGCCTTTAACAAAAAGACAAACTTTGTAAAGAACCAATTAACAGGAGAATTCCAAGGGGTGCCAGATACACAGAGAGCATATAAAGCGGCAGGTATAAAAACTATTGTTGTTGGTGACCATAATTACGGTGAAGGTTCTTCTAGAGAGCATGCGGCTATGCAGCCAAGGCATTTGGGAGTTGCAGCGGTACTTGTAAAGTCTTTTGCACGAATTCATGAAACAAACTTGAAAAAGCAAGGGATGTTAGGCTTAACCTTTGCCAAGGAAAGTGATTACGACGTAATAAAAGAAGATGATACTTTTAATTTTATTGATATAGCTGATTTTGCACCGGACAAACCGTTAACCATTGAGGTGGTTCATGCAGATGGCTCTAAAGACACTATAGTAGCAAATCATACCTATAACGATGCACAAATAGGATGGTATAGAGAGGGTTCTGCGCTCAACGTGATCAAAAGAGAAAATGCAGTATAATAACTTGTAAATAGTTACTGAAAACTCCCGATTATCCTCGGGAGTTTTTTAGTTTTGGGGTCACCTCATATAAAATGAAAAGACAAACAGTTTATACTTTATTTGTAATTGCAATTGTTCTTTCCTTTTTTGTTACTCCATTAGGGGATTTTAGTAAATTAATGCTAAATAGGATTTTCTCTACGGCACCTACCGTTATTACACAAGAAAATAGAGGAGGGATAAGCAATTATGACTGGCGGTTAAAAGATGCGAATTGGGACTTTATTAATTTTAAGAAATCTAAGGGCAAGGTCGTTTTTATTACATTTTGGGCATCATGGCATTTGCCTTCCAAAGCTCAATTAAAAGATATACAACTACTTTATGATACGTATAAAGGTAAAGTAGACTTTTATGTTATTACCAATGAAGAGCGTGCTCCGGTGGAATTATTTATGACGAAAAACGACTACACATTCCCAGTTACCTATCAAATTGTAGGAGATCCTAGTCCGCTGACCCTTTTAAAACCACCCGGGTCTTATATTATTGATAAGAATGGTGATATCGTGGTACATCAGAATGCAATAGCGGATTGGCGTAATGATAAGGTAGACAAACTTTTTGCTGAACTGATTGCGCAATAATGAGTTATGAATCAAGTCACTACCCTTACTTTTTTTAGATATGCTTCCTTTAAGAATAAGGTGTGGGCCTTTGGGATGATGCAATTTGCCCACAAGCCTTTAGCCAAGGAAAAAGGATTGCTCCATTATAAGCTCATGGGCAGTGGTAAGGATGGTTTTGATCCCTTTGCAGATTGGTCCGTATACGCGTTGCTACAAGTTTGGGAAAGCGAGGAGGCGGCTAATCGATTTTTTGATTCATCCACGTTGTATCAACGCTATGTCGATAAAACCACACAGCAATGGGTCATCTTCTTAAGAAGTATAAAAGCAAAAGGAACTTGGGCTGGTGTGAAGCCTTTCGTTCCAAGTAGTGAAATTGATTCCTCTAATCCTTATATCGCGGTAATTACAAGAGCTACCATTAAACCTAAAATGCTCCGTACATTTTGGAAGTACGTACCCGCATCACAAGCGCCCTTAAAAGACAATAAGGGCTTGTTATTTACCAAAGGTATTGGCGAAGTGCCATTTCTGCAAATGGCAACGTTTAGTTTATGGAAGGATAAACAATCCCTTATGGATTTTGCATATAAGAGTAGGGAACATGCAGAGGCGATTGCCAAAACAAGAAGCTTGGATTGGTATAATGAGGAACTGTTTTCTAGATTTGAGCCATATCATTCAAAAGGAACGTGGGACGGTGTGCCTTCGTTGCCCTTTTAAGGAAACAAAAAATAAAAGAAGAGAAAGAAAACGAACTGTGCTAGGTATAAGTGTACTGATAATAGTTTATTGCCGGTAATTCCTAGAAGCTTCACGATAACCTGAAACGCAATTCCCAAAGCAAACCAAGTGACATAATTTTCCATGGTTGGAATACCCCCAGCAAAGGTCCAATAATCAAATATAGGAGCCGTATGTTCCATAAGAAAATCTAGCAGTACCATAAGTCCGGCTGCTCCTATAATCTTTGTTATCATATGCCACTTCGTATAGTCCATAACACTGGCGGTGATAAATGTTAGTATCGCCCAATAGGCGCCTATTAAATATGGTACACCATCTAATTTTGGACCAAAATTTATACCATATGCGTACTCCCCAAATAGTATTTGATGGGTTACGCCGAGCCATTCTGCAAAAATCCCGCCTGCAAAAAAGATAAAGAAAGCGATACTTTTCTTGAGCGTATCAATAGGAAAGAATACCAAAAAAATAAGTAATGATATAATAAGGTTTAGAGGTGTTTTTTCTACAAACCAATCTGCCTCCCCTAAAGCAATTCCTATAATTGCCGAAACATGAAACAGCCAAATGATACCGATACTAACGGTCAGTTGATTTTCCTTTAGTATTTTAAGCATCTTTTGCGATGTTTGGGGCTAAGTCTTCAATGATTTTGGCAGATAATAGGCACAACGGTATTCCTCCGCCAGGATGTACAGAGCCTCCACAAAAATATAAATTTTTAATACGCCTGGAGAAATTTGGATGCCTTAGGAACGCTGCGAATTTGTTGTTGCTAGCTGCACCGTATAATGCGCCTCGATAGGAGCTAGTTGCATTTTCTATCCCCACCGGATCTAGTATGTGTTCTGTTGTTATGTGTTTCTCTATATCGGTTTTTAATACCTTATTGATTTTTGAGACAATATTTTTTCTAGCGGCTGCTTTTAGTGTCTCCCAGTCCTGTCCATAATTCCCAGGTGCGTTGAGCATAACAAACCAGTTTTCATGTCCTTTCGGGGCGTCCGATGGGCATTCTTTAGAAGTAATATTGATATAAATGGTAGGGTCTTCATAAAGTGTCCTTTTTTCAAAAATATGTCCAAATTCTTCCGGGTAGGAGTCACTGAATAGGATATTATGTAAATCTAGATTGGGAAATTCTTTATCTATACCCCAGTAAAAGATAAGAGCGGAACTGGAACGTTCCTGTGTTAGTGTCTTTTTTGGTTGAGGTTGGTCTTTAAGTAATTTTTTGTAGGTAGGGTAGACATCCATATTGGTAACCACTACATCTGAATGGTATTCCGTTAGGGTCGAAGTGGCTCCAATAGCTTTTTTATTTTCTACGGTGATGCGTTCTATTGTTTCATTGAAATTAAAAACGACACCTTGGTCTAGTGCAAGTTGGTACAGGCTTTGACTTATTTGATGCATGCCACCTTCTGGAAAAAAAGTACCATAATGCATTTCCAAATGGGGTATCATGGACATGATACCAGGAGTTTTATATGGCGTGGATCCGTTATAGGTAGCATATCTATTGAATAGCTGTACTAGTTTCGGATTTTTAAAGTGAGCCTCATTGGTGTTGTTTAATGAGCTGTCAATATCCAGACTGGCAATGCTGAGTATTGATTTTAGCGTTTGCTTGGAGAGATAAGTACTTGCTTTATGTAATGATTTTTCTAAAAAAAGAGAAGCCGTAAGCTCGTATTTTTTTTTGTTTCTTTTTAGGTATTTTTTAATATTTTCAGCTGGCTCGGCAAAACTAATGGATGCTTCTTTTATGAAAACATCTAAATCGCTGGTTGCTCTAAATTCATGGCCATCTTCCCAAAAGTAAGTGCAGATAGTCTTTTTACGATGGTAGCTAAAGTAGTCGGTTGGTTGCTTATGGAAGAGTTCAAAAAGTTCATCTACAAAATGTGGCATGGTAAAAAGGGAAGGACCAAGGTCAAAACGGTAGCCATCCTGTTCCATTGCATGTAATTTGCCACCAGCGTAGTCATTCGCTTCAATAACGGTAACCTCGTAGCCTTTTTTACGTAAACGCAATGCCGAAGCAATGCCTCCAATGCCGGCTCCTATTACTAAGGCTTTAGGCATAGTTACTTTTTAAAGTACTTAAAAGGGACAAACAGCATTCCAAAACACTCTCCATCGCCTTTTCCTAAGTGTTTGTGATGCATCTTGTGTGCACGTCGTACACCTTTAGCATACCAGTTATTGGCATTTCTGAAGATTTTAAAGCGTTGGTGTATAAAAATATCATGTACCAAAAAATAGGCGATTCCGTAGGCTAATATTCCAAAGCCTAATGGATAACCGTACCAGAAACCACTATTGCCTACATAGAATAGCGACATACTTATAACTGCGTAGAAAATAAAAAAGGCATCATTACGCTCAAACCAAGAATCGTGTTCTTTATGATGGTGGTCTTTGTGTAAGGCCCATAAAAATCCGTGCATAACGTACTTGTGGGTAAGCCACGCCATAAACTCCATGAAGGAAAAAGTTCCAAAAAAAATGATAATCCAAAGTGCTATTTTCATTAAACTAAGTTCATTTTATATTTAACATACGACCTCGCAAGCAGTCCAAATTTTTGATAATTCGGCACCCTAATACGCGTATTCTTAATATCGAGCGATGGCGTATTCTGTAATTTCTGAAGTAATTTATAGTAGTATTTATATGCTGTATACACTCCAAATTTAGCTTCGGCAGGTAAGGCCATAATACCTTCGTATCCGAGTTGAAAATCGGCTTTTATTTCATCTACGATACGTTTTTTGGATGCTTCATCCAACTCCGTAAGATTTGTATTTGGAAAATAGGAGCGGTTTAAATCTTCAAAATCTGCCTTTACATCCCTTAAGAAATTTACTTTCTGGAACGCGGAACCTAGCGCCATTGCAGAATCCTTTAATCTTTCATACGCTTCATTATCTCCCTTTACGAAAACCTTTAAGCACATAAGGCCAACAACATCCGCAGAACCATAGATGTAATCCTTATATTCCTGTTCTGTTTTATATATGTTCTTGGTAAGGTCCATGCGCATACTCTTCATGAACGATGCAACTAGGTGCATCGGGATGTCGTATTTATGGAAGGTATGCTGAAAGGAATTTAGGATAGGATTTAAGCTTATTTTATCTGTGATCGAAGCGGCTAGTTCCAGTTCAAATTTATTGAACAATTTTTCTTTATCGTAGTCATGGAAGGTATCCACGATTTCATCTGCAAACCGCACAAAACCGTAGATGTTATAGATGTCCTCTCGTATGGAGTTAGACAACATTTTGGTCGCCAAGGCAAAAGAAGTGCTGTACTTCTCTGTGACAAGTTTGCTGCATTGGTAGGATACCATATCAAAAGTAGCTTTCATAGCGGAGGACTAATTTTCTTTTGTTATTAATTCTGACACCAATTTTCCTGAAATTAAAGCTGGTGGAACTCCCGGACCTGGAACGGTAAGCTGTCCAGTAAAGAAAAGGTTTTTAACTTTCTTACTTTTTAAATTAGGCCTTAGGAACGCCGTTTGCGTTAGTGTATTGGCCATACCATAAGCGTTTCCTTTGTAGGAGTTGTACCGTTCAATAAAATCATTGACACAGAATGATTCCTTGAATATAATATTATTTCTTATCTTTTGCCCTGTTCTTTTCTCGAATCTATTCAAAATAATATCAAGGTATTCTGCCCTTAATTCTGGAGTGTCCTTAAGGTCTGGAGCAATTGGGACTAGAAAAAACCCAGTTTCACAATTTTCCGGTGCCATGCTGCTATCTGTGATTGATGGAAAATTAGCGTAGAACAAAGGGTCTGTTGGCCATTTCGGCTCGTCATATATTTCTTCGGCATGCAATTCAAAATCCGTATCAAAAAATAGATTATGATGCTCCACATTTTTAAGTCTTTTGTCAAAACCTATGTAAAAAAGTAGCGAAGAAGGAGCAAAGGTCTTTTTGCTCCAGTAGCCTTCGGAATATTGTCTATGTTTGTCGTCTAACAAGGTTTCAGAGTGGTGGTAATCTGCACCACTTAGTACCACATCAGATTTTATTTCTGTACCGTCGATTACAATACCGATAGTCTTTCCGTGCTCCACTAAAATTTTAGATACTGCTTGATTAGTATGAATGTGAACACCTAGATCTTTTGCCAGGGTTTCCATACCTTTTATAATTTCATACATGCCACCTCTTGGGTGCCAGGTACCCAGACCAAAATCTGCAAAATTCATGAAGTTATAGAAAGAGGGGGTATTGCTAGGTTTTGCACCTAGAAACAAAACAGGGAACTCTAGAGTGGAAATTAATTTCGGATTTTTGAACTTCTTACGTACTTGTGAGCTAATGGTTTTAAAGAACTGGTCTACTTTTAGTACGGTCTCCTTAGTAACCAGTTCCAACGGCGATAGTCCAGGTCTGAGTACTACTTTGTTAATAGCAATATCATAATTTTCTTGTGCGCTAGCTATAAATTTTCGGAGCTGTACGGAGCTACCTTTTTCGATCCGTTCAAATTCGGTACAGATTTTATCCATGCTATCCCCAATGGTAATGATATCATCAGAAAAGAAAATTTTGTAGGCTGGACTTAATTTATCCAGCGTGTAGAATTCAGCTGTTTTCCTACCAAAATCAGCGAAAAACTTATCGAATATGTCTGGCATCCAATACCAACTTGGCCCCATATCAAAAGTAAAACCCTGTTTGGTGAATTTTGAGGCCCTACCACCAACTGCATCGTTTTTCTCGTATATAGACACATTAAACCCTTCTTTTGCAAGATAACATGCGGCGGATAAGGAGGAGAAGCCAGAACCTATTATACTAACATTTTTACTCATAAATCTTAACGGTAGATTTTATTGATTATAAACGGCTAACAACCTGGTCTATAGAATGAAAGGTTTTTACAAAACTAGGCAACTTCGTTTCATCCAAATGCTGTACCTGTCTTCCTAAAATCCAGAGGTTAGGATTGTTGTAATCAGACACTAGATGTTTAAAGTCTTCGATGTATTTCTCAATACGATCTTTTTCAGGCACTACTGTAAAATAAGAAAGAAAGTAAATATTGTCAAAATACTTCATTAAATCCATTAGGTTTTCCATAGGAATGGTTTGTCCTAAATAAATACTTTTATATCCTCTTAGAATAATTTCGTAGTTGAGATAGAGAAGGCCTATTTCATGAATTTCGTTTTCAGGGAGGTAAACCACAAAAACCTTGTCGGTTTTAGTCGGTTTTAAATGCTGTAATTTTTCTGTATTTATGAGGATTTTCTGCTTAATAAGACTGGTAATAAAATGCTCATGTGCAGGGCTAATGGTGTCTGTTTGCCAGAGCAAGCCAAGCTCATTTAGTAATGGGATAAATGTTTCCTTGAAAACTTCCCTAAACGATTTTTCGTTAATTAAACTGTTATAAGTATTGAAGAAAATAGTTTGATCAAAATTCATCATGGCCAATTTAAAGGCGTTCATGGCGTGATTTTTAAAACTATTTTTTGCAACGATTTCTCTTACAACCAATGGTATATCACCTTCAGGGATTTTGGCTATTTTGGATATTTTATGTCCGCTGTGATAGAGTAGCGTAATGTTTAATAATTTTTGAAGACTCGCTAGATTGTAGGTTCTAATATTAGTGTCCGTACGCTCAGGGCTCAAAAGATTATATCTTTTTTCCCAAATTCTTATAGTATGCGCTTTAATCCCAGAAAGGTTTTCTAGATCACGAATACTAAAATTCTTTTTTACATTGTTCATTTTATTATCAAAAGCGTTAAACAAATTTACAATTTAAACCAATAGCGCTTTCAAAAAGCCAAGTTAAAATTTTAAACAAAAATAAAAAAGCCGGGTGTTTACCCGGCTATGTGCCCACGACTAGATTCGAACTAGCACGTCCTTTCGAACACTACCCCCTCAAGGTAGCATGTCTACCAATTTCACCACGTGGGCCAAAATATATTCTAGCTGGTAAAGATAGAAAGCTATTGTTTAATTCAAAGTAATTTTCGGAATATATGTTTAAAGTAAAAACTTTTTTTAAGGATAGATACCTTAAGTAATATCAGCAGTTGCCAATTTTGCTAAAAGCTGTTTTTTTGCTTTATGAGTATCTAATGAATTTAAAACTGCGTATTTCTCTGCTTCCCTTTTTTAGGGTCTATGATTATTATGTAGCTAACTGGGTTTTAAAAGCGCGTTTGTAGTTTTAAAATCGATTGTGGTAAGTATTGCAACTAGCAAATGAATTTTGTTTCTTTTTTGTATCTCTGTAGCTTTAACCTAGACTTTGCTTACTGACGCATGTATGCGGTAGGAGTTTCCTTTTTAATGTGTTTAAATTTTCGATTAAAGTTAGATATGGAGCCAAAACCTGATTTTTCTGCAATGTCTACGATGCTTAGATCTTTGTTGGATGCTAGTAACTGACAGGCATGTTCTATTCGTAATTCAATTAAAAATTGAAAGAATGTCTTATTCGTACGTTGCTTAAAGAATCTACAAAAGGCATTCGGCGTCATGAATGCGAGGTTCGCAACGGTTTTTAATTTTATGTCTTTTTCAAAATTATGCATGACATAGTCCAGTACCTCTTGTAAACGTTTCCCTTCATTCGCATTAAGTGCCTTTGGATGTACGAAACCAGTTAACATAGTAATTTCCCCTTCTGAAATGCTTTTGAGTAACTCTAGAAATAAAATAAAACGGGAAAATTTATCCGCGAATGGGAGGTCTTCCATAATTTGTCGCGCTGCTCGGTTTTTATCTGATACTTTGAATCCTGTATTCGGTGTATTGAAAAATGAGGCAGTTTGTTCCAAATCTGGAATAGTAAAAAAATCCGCACCAAAGGTACTAGGGGTAAAGAAAAGTGAAATCATGTGTGATACTTGGTCGCTGCTTGTGCTTTGAAAAAGATGCGGTATTTTTCCATCGATGACTATTAAATCTCCCGTAGCATAGGAATGTATACTATCTCCTATAATAAGTTTCCCCTTTCCTTTTACCAACAAGCTTATCTGTATTTCTTCATGTTGATGTAGCTTGTCAAAAAACACGAGTTCCTTGTCCACTTGAACAATTAGTGCTCCGGCTACGGGCTTAGGTATTTGAAATGGATATATTTTCAAAATGTGTATAATTTACCTTTCAATATGTAAAAATATTAAAAATAGGATAATATAGTCTAAGTTAAGGTTAAAATTGATGAATGCTAGCCTTTTTGTCCTGCTGTATCTTTGTATAAACCTAAAACAGTAAGCATGAGTATTCAGTGGAAAGGCGTAATGCCAGCGGTAACAACAAAATTTAAGGAAGACGACACCTTGGATATGGAAATGTTCGAAGTAAATATAAAAGCACAACTAAAAGCCGGAGTTTCGGGTATTATTCTTGGTGGTACTTTAGGAGAGGCCAGTACCTTAACTAACGAAGAGAAAAAGCAGCTAATCATTGGAACCGTGCAAATGGTAAATGGAGCTGTCCCTGTTATTATAAATATAGCAGAGCAAACAACAAAAGGAGCAATTGAAGCAGCTCGTGTTGCCAAAGAGTGTGGTGCTAAAGGTTTAATGATATTACCTCCAATGCGATATAAGGCCAATGACTATGAAACCATCACCTATTTTAAAGCGATAGCCAATAGTACTGATTTGCCTATAATGATTTATAATAATCCTGTAGATTACGGAATCGAGGTTACTTTAGATATGTTCGAAGAGATGCTGGAATGCAAAAATATTGAAGCGGTAAAGGAGTCAACAAGAGATATCTCCAATGTTACTAGAATCAAAGCACGTTTTGGAGATCGATTAAAAGTACTTACCGGTGTAGATACCCTAGGTATGGAAAGTATCCTAATGGGTGCCGATGGTTGGGTTGCTGGTTTGGTATGTGCTTTCCCAGCAGAGACTTGTGCAGTTTACGAATTGGCAAAAGCAGGTAGAATAAGTGAAGCTTTGGAAATATATAGATGGTTCCTCCCTATTTTGGAATTAGATATTAATCCACAATTGGTGCAGAATATTAAAATGGCCGAGGTAGCTACTGGAATTGGAACTGAACGCGTTAGAGCGCCGAGGTTGCCTTTGGTGGGGGCAGAGCGTGAAAGAGTAGCGAAAGTTATTAGTGATGGTTTGGCCCATAGGCCTAAGTTGCCTGCTTATAAAGAACTGAGCATGGCATAGTATGGCGCAAACACATATATTTAAATAAAGTACAGAAATAAGAAACAACTGCGCTATTTATTTTAGTCGGTTGTTTCTTATTTTTGGTTATAATACAAAAGCCTATAATGGGTATTTAATTAAGTAATGCCAAATCCATCTGATATACTAAAATCTATATCAACAGGTTGGGTGGTTTTAAGTGAAATAAAAAATAGAAATACATGATATCAGGAGCTAATTACATAGGAGCGGAACTTTCAAAAAAAGGAGATAAGCAATTCAATACATTTAATCCTAAACTAAATCTTCCTACCAATTGGACGTTCCATGAAGCTAATGAGGAAGAAATAAATGAAGCGGCTAGTTTGGCTAAATCGGCTTTTGTAGTATATCGTGAATTTTCAGGGAAGCGTAAGGCCGAATTTTTGCGTGCCATTGCCGAGGAAATCGAAAATTTAGGAGACGAACTAATTCAGGTGTACACACAGGAATCTGGTTTGCCAGAGGGTCGTGCTATGGGGGAAAGAGGAAGAACCATGGGTCAATTAAATGCATTTGCCATCTTATTGGAAGAAGGTTCTTGGGTAGAGGCAAGTATTGATCTAGCACAACCGAATCGCCAACCGATGCCAAAAGTAGATCTTCGTAAAATATTATGTCCCGTCGGACCTATTGTAGTTTTTGGATCTAGTAATTTTCCTTTGGCATTTTCCACTGCTGGTGGTGATACTGCGAGTGCCTTAGCATCAGGATGTCCTGTAATAGTTAAGAGTCACCCAATGCACGCGGCTACCGGAGAATTGGTAGCGGCTGCGATTATAAAAGCTGCAGAAAGAACGGGAATGCCCAACGGTGTGTTTTCCAATTTAAATAGCAGCGGTATAGAAGTGGGTCAGCAGTTAGTGATGCACCCAGCTATTAAAGGAGTAGGTTTTACAGGGAGTATAAAAGGAGGAACAGCATTATATAGATTAGCTAATGAACGCGACGAGCCAATTCCGGTATTTGCCGAAATGGGTAGTGTTAATCCTATCATTGTTTTACCTTCTGCTTTGACCGAGAAGGGCGATGATTGGGCAAAAAAATACGCAGGTTCCATTATGTTAGGCGCCGGCCAGTTTTGTACCAATCCTGGACTTATCTTGGGTATAAAGAGTACTTCTTTGGATGCTTTTATTGCAACCTTAGGTGCCGAAATAGCTACGTTGGAACCTATCTGTATGTTACACCCGAATATTCATAGTAACTACGAGAAAGGCAAGCAAGAACTTACAGCTCAAGCAGCTGTGGATATGGTGGCTGATTATGATACCGCAGTAGCCCCAAATGTGGCACAACAACGGGTATTGACTGTAAACGGTGCTAATTTTCTCAAGAATACCAAATTACATCAAGAAGTTTTCGGTCCGTTTTCTGTAATCGTTCGTTGTTCGGACGCCAATGAAATGGAAGCTGTAATTGCCAAGTTAGAGGGGCAACTTACGGGGACTATTTTAGGTAATGAAAATGAAATAAAAAAATATAAAACAATTGTAGATACGCTACAAGACAAAGTAGGACGTATTATTTTCAATGGTGTTCCAACAGGAGTGGAAGTTTGTCCGTCTATGCAGCATGGAGGTCCATTTCCAGCGGCAACGGATAGTAGATTTACTTCTGTAGGAACAGGCGCTATAAGAAGGTGGGTACGGCCTGTAAGTTTCCAGAACTGGCCAAATGAATCCCTACCCGAAGCGCTACAGAACGAAAATCCGTTAGGGATCATGCGGGTAATAGATGGTAACCATACGAATAGTAAAATTTAGCGTGATATTTTTTAAATAACATAGGTATGAAAGAAGGTATTCTGAATTCCGTAACCGTATGTCTAATGTTCGTACTTATGATTTGTACAACCGGACTTGCCCAAGTTAGTAGTACCCAGCAATTGGAAGCGGTTATAGATGACGTGACCACTTTTAAGTTGTACAATTATGAGGAGTACCCTTTAGGAAGGCATCAGGCAGACTTGGAAAAGAAAGATGCCGATTTTGCGCAGTCGCAATTAAAAGTCTTGGAACAGATAGCTATTTCTGGATTGACAGAAACGGAGCAGATTTCATATGAGCTCTTACGTTTTAGTCTACAGAATAGGGTAGATGAATACAAATATGAGATGTATTTGAATCCCATACAGGCAGATCAGGGCTTTCACCTTAACCTGAATTATCGCATCAAGCCCATACTTAGTCATCAAGATGCAAAACGATATCTAAACCTTTTGAACGCCGTACCTGATTTTGTAAGTGAACATCTTGTTTTGATGCGTGAAGGAATCAAAAAAGGAGTCTCCCAACCCCAAGTTATTTTTAAGGGCTATGAATCTACTTATGATGTGCATATTGTAGATGATATAACCGAAAGCGCGTTTTACGAGCCTTTTAAATCCTTGCCATCTAGTTTGAGTAAAACACAATCGGATTCTATTTTGACTGCTGCGCAGATCGCTATTGAAAAGAATGTTGTTCCTTCCTTTAAACTAATAAAAAAATTCTTTGAAACGGAATACATTCCCAAAACACGGAAGGCTTTAGGAGTATCCGAAACGCCGAATGGACGTGCCTTTTATCAGAATAGAATCAACTATTATACTACTACTACGGAATACACAGCAGACGATATCCATAACATTGGACTCGCGGAAGTGGCTCGGATAAAGTCAGAAATGGAGAAAATCATTCAAAAAGTTGGTTTTGAGGGTAGTTTTAATGAGTTTTTAACCTTTTTACGTACGGATGAACAATTTTACGCCAAAACTGGAAAAGAACTATTAATGAATGCAAGGGATATTGCCAAGCGCATTGATGCTGAGCTCCCAAAATTCTTTAATTCCCTTCCGAGAAGGCCTTACGGAGTTATAAAAGTGCCCGATGCAATTGCACCCAAATACACAGGTGGTCGCTATTCCGGTCCTTCGTCCGATACGCAGCCCGGGTTCTATTTGGTAAATACTTATAAATTGGATAGTAGACCTTTGTATACGCTACCATCACTTACTGCCCATGAGGCCGTTCCCGGTCATCATTTGCAAGGTAGTTTAAACAGGGAACTGGGCGACAGTATTCCTCAATTTAGAAAGAATACCTACTTGTCCGCTTATGGAGAAGGGTGGGCCTTGTATACCGAGTTTCTAGGAAATGAATTGGGTATTTACACCACGCCTTATGAGGAGTTTGGGAAATACACCTACGAAATGTGGCGCGCCTGCAGGTTAGTCGTAGACACAGGAATACATGCCAAAGGCTGGACACGAGATGAAGTTGTGACATTTATGCTGGAGAACACCGCACTCTCGGAGCACGAGGTAAATACGGAAACCGACCGCTATATTGCTTGGCCCGGACAAGCTATTTCATACAAGATGGGCGAAATTAAAATAAGGGAATTACGCAAACGCGCCGAAACAGAATTAGGCGCGAACTTCAATATCAGGGATTTCCATGAAATTATTTTGGAACAAGGCACGGTAACCTTACCTATTTTGGAAAAACGAGTAAATGCCTATATCAAAAAGAATAAATAGCTTAATTACATGTCTAAAAATACATTTGTTTGCATTGATGCCCATACCTGCGGTAATCCTGTACGCGTTATAAAACACGGAGGCCCTGAGCTAACCGGTGCGAGCATGAGCGAAAAGCGTCAACATTTTTTAAGGGAATACGATTGGATACGAAAAGGCTTGATGTTCGAACCCAGGGGACACGACATGATGAGCGGTAGTATTTTCTACCCACCAGCTAACCCCGATAACGATTTTGGAATCTTATTTATTGAAACCAGCGGTTGCCTACCCATGTGTGGTCATGGAACTATTGGTGCCATAACCATTGGCATAGAAGAAGGATTGATTATTCCTAAAGTTGCGGGAGAAGTGCGTATGGAAACCCCGGCCGGACTGGTAAAAATAGCGTATCAACAAACGGGGGATAAAGTAGATTGGGTTCGACTGACCAATGTAAAATCATATTTAGCCGAAACTAATTTAACCATAACATCTTCCGATTTAGGAGAACTTATTTTTGACGTATCCTACGGTGGAAATTTCTACGCTATTATAGACCCACAGGAGAATTTTTCAGGTATTCAGGATTTTACGGCTAGTAAACTCATACAGTTTAGTCAAGAATTGCGGTTAAAAATCAATGAAAAATATCCTGGTAAATTCGTGCATCCAGAGGATGATACCATTAGGGATGTAAGTCACATGCTTTGGACGGGAGCTACGATTTCTCTCGATGCCACCGCTAGAAACGCTGTTTTTTATGGTGATAAGGCTATAGATCGTTCCCCTTGCGGTACGGGAACATCGGCAAGGATGGCGCAATGGTATGGAAAAGGAAAACTCAAAAAGGGGGATGAATTTATACATGAAAGTTTTATAGGCTCAAAATTTATTGGGAAGGTTGAAGCCGAGACAGACCTCATGGGAATACCCGCTATTATACCTAGTATACAGGGCTGGGCTAAGATTTATGGTCAGAATACGATAACAATAGACGATGACGACCCATACGCACATGGGTTTCAGGTAATATAAGTATGGGAAAGAATATAGTAATTATAGGAGGTGGAATTGTGGGGCTTTGTTCTGCGTATTTTTTACAAAAAGAGGGACATGAAGTTACGGTAATAGACAAGTCGGACATTACATCCGGAGCTTCTTTCGTGAATGCCGGTTATCTTACGCCAAGTCACGTAATTCCGTTAGCATCACCGGGAATGATAGTGCAAGGAATTAAAATGATGTTCAATTCCGCGAGTCCTTTTTATATGAAACCGCGATTGGACTGGGATTTCATGAAATGGTCATGGTATTTTCATAAATCATCGACCAAGGCAAAAGTAGAAAAAGCCATTCCTGTAATTAAGGATATCAATATATTAAGTAGGGAACTTTACGCTGATATAAAATCTTCTGGTGACTTAGGAAATTTTCAATTGGAACGTAAAGGTTTATTGATGCTTTATAAAACAGATGCCTCTTACGAACACGAAATAGAGGTAGCCAAAAAAGCAAGTTTCCTAGGCTTGGAAGTAAGCGAGCTAAACAAAAATGAACTGGATAAGATAGAACCTAACATTCAGATAGATGCAAAAGGGGCTATCCATTACCTATGCGATGGCCATACCACACCAACGGAGTTTATGCCCAAAATGCTCAAATACCTGCAAGGTGTAGGGGTCATCATCAAAACCAATGAAGCAGTATTGGATATGGATATTGCAAATGGAAAAATAAGTAAAGTAATTACAGATAAGAATTCCTACCAACCAGATGTAGTTGTTATGGCAGCGGGTTCATGGAGCGGTGAACTTGCCAAAAAACTCAACATAAAATTATCGCTGCAAGCAGGAAAAGGCTATCGAATTAATTTAGAAAGGGAAACTGGTATAGGTATGCCCGCCATCCTTATGGAGGCAAAAATGGCGGTAACACCTATGCAAGGATTTACCCGTTTTGCCGGAACCATGGAATTTACGGGGATCAATGATATCGTAAGGAAGGAGCGCGTTATGGCCATTGCCAACGGTGCCAAACGCTTCTATCCCGATTTGGAAATAAAACAAGTAGAGATAGACAGTGCCAAAACCGGAATGCGCCCTGTATCCCCAGACGGTATGCCCTATATTGGTAGATCCAAGGATTATCATAACCTTGTTGTCGCTACAGGTCACGCCATGATGGGCTGGAGTCTTGGTCCTGCAACAGGAAAGTTGGTTTCTGAAATTGTGGATGATAAGAAAACGAGTATGGAGATCGATGCGTTTAGACCAGAACGCAGTTTTAATGGATAGATTTTAGAAAGAGAAGATTAAGCCTAGGTGTTGTATTTGCCTCGTTTTATGCCAAATAGCGTGGCTAGTTCTTTTTGATAGCGAAGATAATTCTTACATCTTTCCAAATACTAATCTACATGTAATTACCGTTCACCTATAGTTAAAGGTCATTCGCCTACACCAATCCTTAAAGATAAATGGTAATTAGGACTTTTGGTTCTTACTAAATATTATATTATGGATATTTTACTTATCGAGGATGACATTATTGAGGTAATGAAATTAGAAAGAACCTTGTCCAAAGTCGAGGCAAAACATACCATTATAAAAGCTGTAAATGGAGAGGAAGCGCTAAAGGTTTTAAAATCTGGGCATAAGCTTCCAGATATTATTCTATTGGACTTGAACATGCCTAGGATGAGCGGAATAGAGTTTTTAGAAATAGTAAAGGATGATATCGTATTGCAATACCTTCCTACTATTATTCTCACCACTTCTGAAAATAGGGCAGATTTACTGCGTTGCTACCAGCTGGGTATTGCGGGTTATGTTATAAAGCCTTTAAAGTATGAAGATTACGAATCTAAAATTAAAAAATTATTAGCGTATTGGAGCATAAACCAATTAGTTAAAGGCTAACAAAAAATGCATTTTCACAACATATTCTTGCATACTGGGTAATACTTTTCCTACTTTAGAATTTTAATTATGAAATATGAAAGGCATAATTTTTACTGAGTTCCTAGAAATGGTCGAATCCAAATTTGGATTGGAGACCGTAGATACGATTATTGAGTCGGCAAATTTACCCTCTCAAGGAATTTATACTTCTGTAGGTACCTACGATTTTAACGAGATGGTTGGTTTGATAACTGAATTGGATTCAGTAACCCAAATTGGTTTAGGAAAGCTCATTTACACCTTTGGCCATTATTTATTCGCAAGTTTAGGGAATGCCCACCCCGAGGTAATACAATCCTATACTTCCCCATTAAGCATGTTATACTCCATTGAGGATCACATACATGTACATGTACAGAAATTATATCCAGATGCCGAACTTCCCACGTTTAAGATTCTAGAAAAAACAGACATCTCCTTGACTATGATTTACTGCTCCTCTAGGGGGCTGTATCGATTGGCACATGGTTTAATAGAAAAGACTTTTGAACATTTTAATAAAACTGCTATGGTTACTTATGAGGTTTTAAAGGAAGATGGTAGCGAGGTGAAATTTCATATAGTACAAAATGGATAGTAAAGAGGTGCAACTCTTAAAACGTGCTTTAGATCGCCAAAAAAGAGCACGTATACAAGCGGAAAAAATTCTTGAGGAGAAATCCAAGGAGCTTTATGACGCTACCCACCATTTAAAGGAGGCAAACGCCAAATTAGAAAATCTGCTAAACGAAAAGACCTCCGAACTAGATGGTGTTTTTATTAATATTATAGATCCATACGTAGTTATGGATCTTCAGTTCAATGTGATTAATATGAACAGTTCCGCAAAGGAGTTCTTGGGGTATGATCATATGAAAGACGAACTGAACCTTTCCAATTTGGTGCATGAGGATTTTATGGAATATACCGTAGAATCTATACAGTCCTTGCTAGAGGTTGGTGTGCTTAAAAATTATCGTGCTAAAATTCAGGTTAAAGACGGCACTGTTAAATGGGTGCAGATCAATAGTAGCCTAGTTTACAATAAAGAAAAAAAACCGGTTGCCGCACAGGGTATCCTGAGGGATATTACTCAGGAAATGGAAATAAAACAACTACTCTTAGAGCAAAGAAGACAATTGGATATTATCGTGGATAACTCTCCACTGGGAATAGTGCTCATTGATAATGGAAAAATCATTAAGGCAAATAGTACCATAACCCAGTTATTAGGATACGAAGAAGCGGAGTTGAAATCTATGACGGTAAGACATATCTCTAATCCAGAAGACGAAGCAGAGGGTAATAGATTGGTTAATGAAATGAAGCAGGGAAAACTAGATAATTTCTCTATTGTAAACAAATATAGAAAGAGGGATGGTTCAGAGTTGTGGGCCAAAACAAGAGTAAGCGCTGTTAAAAATAATAAGGGTGAAATTGATTATTTAGTTGCCCTCATAGAGGATATAGCAAAGCAAAAAGAGGCAGAAGGTCGTCTTAATGCGGAGCGGGAAAAATATAGTAGTATTATCGCGAATATGAATCTTGGTCTTATTGAAGTAGATAACGCGGATGTCATACAAATGACCAATCAAAGTTTTTGTAAGATGAGCGGTTATATAGAAAATGAGCTCGTCGGTAAAATAGCTTCCGAAGTTCTCCAAGTTCAAAATAAGGATATTATCCCCGCAAAAACAAAAAAGCGAAAGTTAGGTACCTCCGATTCTTATGAAGTAGCCGTTTTGGATAAGCTAGGTGCAAAAAAACACTGGTTGATTAGCGGCGCTCCCCGTTATGATATTCATAATAATGTGATAGGTTCTATTGGAATTCATTTAGATATTACCAATCAAAAAGTATTGGAGTTTCAAAAAGAGCGTTTGCTCAAAGAATTAGAAAACAGCAATAAAGGCCTTCAGGAGTATGCCCATATTGTTTCTCATGATTTAAAATCGCCCTTACGGAGTATTAGTGCACTGGCCACATGGCTGTATGAAGATTATAAGGATGTCTTAGATGAAACGGGCCAGCGCAATCTGTATTTGATGCAAGAGAAAGTGGCTTCCATGGATAAATTAATACACGGTATTTTAGAGTACTCGACTGCAAACAACACTGCTTTAGATAACACACATGTCGATTTGAATCTTGTAATTTCTCAGATTAGCGATACCATTTTTATCCCGGAGCATGTGCGGTTAGTTGTACCTAAGAAGTTACCCACCATTTTAGCAGATGCGACTAAAATGCAACAACTTTTCCAGAATATTATTGGTAACGCTGTAATGCACATAGAAAAAGAGAACGGTTTAGTAGAAGTCTTGTTTTCGGAGTTAGATTCTGATTGGAAGTTTACAATTAAAGATAATGGAGTAGGCATACCTAAAGAGTACCATAAGAAAATTTTCGAGATATTTCAGTCCATAGGCAACAAGGAGCGCTCTACTGGTATTGGCTTATCTATTGTTAAAAAAATAATAGATCGTTATGGTGGTGCCATTTGGATAGATAGTGAGGTTGGAGAAGGAACTGCTTTTCATTTTACAATTAATAAGGAAATCTGTTCTGTACAACCATGAAAATCGTTCCAAGCATAACAACAGTAGGTATACTCTTTTAAGGACGTAAATTTTGCAGATTGCACAATCAAACGATGATATTAACCTTATTTCGCGAATAATGACATCCTTATTAGCAAAACAGTTGAAAAAGTATGTGCCAGAGGACCTTATGGGTAATCCGGAACTCAAGTTGTTTCTTGACGCTGTAGCTAGGTCTTATGAGAATTACGAAGAAAAATTGTCAATGATGGAAGGTGTCACAACCATAACTTCTAAAGAACTTTCTGGGGCTTATGGCGAGTTAATGCTAGAGGTAGAAAGGCAAAAGCAGGTAGAGACTTCGTTGAAACGTGCTGTTGACAGCCTCAACGTAAACCTAGGGGTTGTAGATAAGTCAGAGTATAGCGCTAACCTTGAAATTGGGGCCGAAAAACTGGCCAGACATGTTACGATGCTCGCCTCGCAAATATCCTCTGTTACCGATGAAAAGAATGCTCTTCTAAAGGATTTAGAAGCTCAAAACGAAGCCTTGAACAATTATGTGCAAATGGTTTCGCATGATTTAAAGTCGCCCATTCGAAATATTAATGCATTGATGTCTTGGATACTGGAGGAGGAAAAAAATAAATTTTCGCCAGCTAGTACACAGAACTGCTCGTTGGTCTCAGAGAATCTTTTGAGGATGGATAATTTGATAAACGGAATATTACAGCATGCCACAGTGGGCAATCACATGGAAACGCGTACTAATTTGGATGTGAGAAAGTTGGTGCAGGAGCTAGCGAATAGCAGTTCCGTACCTTCAAATATTGCTATTAAGGTAGACGAACATTTACCTCTAATTTCTATTCAAAAGTATTGGATAGAACAGGTATTTAGTAATTTAATTGCCAATGCCATAACAGCAACAGAGCATAGGAAAGAAGGAATTATTGCAGTTGATTTTATCGAGGACAAACAGTTTTGGAAATTTGCAATAAGAGACAACGGTAAAGGAATTCCTCAAAAACATCTGGTTAGTATTTTTGATATGTTCTGCAAGTTAGAAAACGGCACCAATGCTGCTGGTGTAGGACTATCGTTAGTAAAGAAAATTACTGGCTTGTTTCAAGGTGATGTTTGGCTAGAATCCCAAGTAGATACTGGAACAACTTTTTATATCACATTTAAAAAAGAATATGATGGATAAACCCAACATGAACTATATAGAACAACTAGCAGATGGTGATAAAGAGTTCGAACAACAATTCATTGCCATATTAAAAGTGGAGCTTCCAAAAGAAAAAGAAGTGTATTTAAAAACAATTGCGGCTAACGATTTTGAAGAGGCTTGCCAAATTGTACATAAGCTAAAACATAAGTTCAACATTCTTGGAATGGAAAATGCATACAAGTTATCGGTGAAATTTGAAGATGAGCTTAAAGCCAACAATATGGAACGAAATACTGAGTTTACAGAAGTATTAGAACTAATGGAAACCTACATTAAAAAAATTTAGAAATGAATTGCATTATTGTAGATGACGAAAAGATGGCAAGGGCAATTGTATCCCAGCTATGTTCCAGCATTCCTGAAATAAATGTTGCAGGAGAGTTTGATAATGCCATAGCTGCTATAAAATATTTAAATCTACACCCTATCGATGTCGTGTTTTTAGATATCCATATGCCCGGTTTTAGTGGTGTAGATTTTGTACAGACCTTAAAAGATTCCACTAAAATTGTTCTAATTACCTCAGATACAGATTTTGCGATTGCTGCTTATGAATACGAAGCGATTGTAGATTATTTGGTAAAACCCATTACGCCGGAAAGATTCGATAAAACTATTCGCAAAATTAAAAGCGCACTTAAAAATGGTAGTAGCGAAGCTCCTAAAAATATGGAGGATAATGGTGACCAAGAAGATTTATACATCAATATAGATAGGCGACTTATCAAGCTAAAACTTAACGAGATATTATTTATAGAGGCCAAAGGAGATTATATAGATATAACGACCATATCACAGCAGTATCGTGTGCATACAACCTTGAAGAAAATAAGAGAAAAACTACCTGAAAAGACTTTTTTTCAGAATCATCGCTCGTTCATTATTAATTTTACCAAAATCATAGATATTGAGGACAATAGTGTGCTTATTGAAAAGAAGGTAATCCCAATTAGCCGATCTAGTAGACCTGAATTAATGAGAAGGCTTAACCTATTATAGTATCCTTTATTTAAGCCCTCAAGGTTTAATTCTTCTCTGCTTATACTATATTAGATACTTGTTGGTTCCGAGAATTCTGAAAGAAGTTTTCCTTTTGGAACTTGATACTTAGTATGTTCGCATGGAGGTAGTTCATTTTCTATTACGTTTTATGCGTTTCCAAAGCCAACTCGTTTGTTAGCAAAGGTTGTTGTTACCCTACTATCTCCTCTAGCTAACATACCTACCTACTGCATTTAATGTAGCATTGTAGAGGTACAAACTCCTTCATTTCCAAAGCAAGCGTAACGTAATGGGAAGGTAGAATTTAACCTAGTGTTTCCTCTCTACATAAACAACATTCGCTGGTGCAGGAATCTTACTTTTTTTAGGAATAACCTTATCGCTAATTTCGATTAAAGCGGATACATGCTAGTTTTGCATTAACCCACAGATTCTTTCCATTCAACTACAACAAATAACCACCCATCTAACTTTCCAACTTCATGCTGTTCTTAGTATGCATTTTTGCAAAGTGAAAAGGCTAAATGTACCAAGTAACACTCCATTTTTAAGGGTGTTTTGGTTTTACGTGAAGTGGAAATTGGAAATCCTTAAAACAGTCCATTAGATTTATATAGTATTATATTTCATATAAAATAGGAAAAATACTACAATAAAGTAGGTATAAAACGTTATGTATAGGTAAGTTTTTAGGTAAACCTTTAAAAAACTAAAGTTATGGCAGTTCAAATTAAGGAAGAGTACGGAATCTTGAAAGTCTTAGGAGTATTAAATTCCGAAACAACAAGGTTGACTATAGATCACGTGAACACGTTGTTGGAAACCAAGGAGCGTGTTCTTGTAAGTTTGGAAGGTGTGCTATCTATAGATAATATGGCAGCTAAAGCTATTGAAAAATTGTATACCAATGCGGTAAAGAATAATAAAGTGCTTTCAATTTTTGGTAGACAAAATTCTAATATCTCAGAAGTGATGCAGGCTACAAACACCAATTATATCTTTAGTTCGGATAGGGAATAAACTCCTGAATTTTATAAAAAAAATTAACCTATAAAAAATAGCATATGAAAATTTTAGTTGTTGATGACAAACAAACCTTAAGTGATTTATTGGCTCAATTTTTAGGACAGAAACATAAGGTTACTACCAAAAAAAATGGCCTAGAAGCATTAGAGTGGCTACAGCAGGGCGATATTCCAGACTTGATTATTTCAGATTTGGAAATGCCGATACTAGATGGTTACGGGCTTATTTCTAAAGTACGTGCTAGCGGTTACTTTTCCGATATTCCTATTATAGTCCTTAGCTGTCGCGATAGTAGTGCGGATAGAATCAAATGTTTAAAACTTGGAGCCAACGATTATATGGTGAAGCCATTTAATCCAGAAGAGCTGTCCATTCGAATAGATAATATATTAGAACAAAACCCTGTCGGGTAGCATAGTAAGACGAGGTTCTTAACTACCCATAAATAGATGTGTAGCGTAATAAATCTAAATCCTGAACAGTTCTAGTTGCGCTACCATTAACACCATTCAATTTCCTTAAAATACAAGTAAGGCGATACTTACAACGTTTTCACTTCACTACACAACAAATAATATAAATATAGTAGTATAAATCCTACATTGTACTAAAATTAGGACTACTAAGTTTCGTAATTATTTTAATTAAAGATAAATATCAAAATGATGTTAGATGTTTGTAAAGATACCTTGTGTATCGCCTACATAGGAGAAGATTCCAATTTTATTACGGAGTTTGCATCACAGAATCCAAATTGTCAACTGGATAATTATAAGAATTCTTTA